>DATMFU010000202.1:0-12199 GCA_035556015.1 Niallia sp.
TTTGGAGAAAGAAGTGAGGAGAAATGGTTGATAGAAGTGGAATAACAGCCATTTTTGAGAGAAGGGCAGGGAGAAATGGTTGATAGATGGCGAATAAAAGCCATTTTGGAGAAAAAAGTAAGAAGGAATGGTGTATAGAAAGCAAATAAAAGCCATTTTGGAGCAAAAAGCAGAGAGAAATGGTGTATAGGAGGCGAATAAAAGCCATTTTTGAGAGAAAGGCAGGGAGAAATGGTTGATAGAAGGCGGATAAAAGCCATTTTGGAGAAAGAAGTGAGGAGAAATGGTTGATAGAAGTGGAATAACAGCCATTTTTGAGAGAAGGGCAGGGAGAAATGGTTGATAGATGGCGAATAAAAGCCATTTTCGAGAAAAAAGTAAGAAGGAATGGTGTATAGAAAGCAAATAAAAGCCATTTTGATGAAAGCAGCAAGAAGAAAAGGCTCATAGAAAGCAAATCAAAGCAATTTTTCCAAAAACTGAAACAAAAAGTAGTTGATAAAAGAATCCTAATACCTAAATCAAACAAGTTAGTGACGCTAATCTCAAATAAAAAAAGCGAGAGCAAATACCTCGCTCTCGCAACAAATCCAAATACCTAATCTTTTTTCAATCGAATAACCGTTTCTTCATCAGGTGTCACATATACCGTTTGTTGATTATCATAAATAACAAAACCTGGTTTAGCACCACTTGGTTTCTTAACATGTCGAACTAATGTATAGTCAACGGGAACGGAGCTAGATTGTCTAGCTTTACTGAAATAAGCTGCAAGTTTAGCTGCCTGTAAAATAGTTTCTTCTGATGGTGTTTTACTACGAATAACCACATGGGAACCAGGGATATCTTTTGTATGAAGCCATATTTCATCACGTGCAGCAACACGATTAGTAAGGTAATCGTTCTGTTTGTTGTTTTTCCCAACAATAATTTCTGTTTGATCATCAGAAACATAATAATCTAAGACTGGCTTTGTGTTTTGTGCTTTTTTGTTTTGTTTCTTTTGTCTTTCTCGAAGGTAGCCTTCTTCCACTAGCTCTTCTCTAATTTCTTGAATATCTTTCGGTGAGGCAGAAAGAATTTGTTGATACAATGTTTCAAAATATTCATATTCCTGCTGAGCTAAACGAATTTGCTCTTTAATAAAATGAATAGAGTTTTTTGCTTTTTGATATTTTGTAAAATACTTTTGAGCATTCTCAGATGGTGATAATCGTGGATTTAAAGAAATCTTTCGTAACTTACTATCTTCGTCATAGTAATTAATAACTTCGATTTCCTTCAATCCCTTTTTAACTGCATATAGATTGGCAGTTAGGAGTTCTCCAAGTAATTGATACTCATCGGCATTTTCTGCTTCCAACAAGGAACGTTCTAATTTCTTTATCTTTTTACTGTTTTTATCTCGTTCATTTATGATAAAACGTTCTAAATCATTACTTTGTTGTTTTACTCGATCTCTTTCTGCTTTTCCAAAATAATAACGATCTAACATTTTGCTTAATGTAGCAAATGATTTAACTTCTCCTTTAACATGGTCTAAAGGAATGATGTAAAAATATTCTTTTTCTGAAGTGACCATAATGGAAGGAGAATAATTCCCTTTTTTAATGGGGTCCATAACAGAAAGAAAGGCTTTTGGTAATGTTTCTCGATTGGCTAGACCTGCATGATAAAAGATTTCTTTGGCAATTAAAGGGGAAAACCCAGCAAATTGTTGTACTAACTGCTTATCTAATTTGCCACTATTAAAATCAATTACACGTAAAATATCTTCTTCGAGAGCACCGTATGGGTCTTGTTTTTCCTGTGCAGGAGGTGCAATATATTCGTACCCAGGTAAGATAGCGCGATGACTGTTGACGGCATAGGAGATATGCTTAATACTATCTAAAATAGTGTTTTTGTCTCTATCTACTAAAATAATATTGCTATGTCTTCCCATAATTTCAATCATTAACTTTTTATAAGAAGTATCTCCAATTTCATTTCTTCCTCTTATTTCTAAAACAATTATTCGCTCATTGTCCATTTGATAAATATCTTCAATAAAATAACCTTCTAAATGTTTGCGTAAAAGCATACAAAACATAGGTGGTTCTTTTGGATTTTCATAAGATTCTTCTGTAAGTTGAATCCTTGCATAGCTTGGATGTGCGGATAAAAGTAATTTATGATTTTTTCCATTTGCACGGACAGACAAAATAATTTCATTTGTAAAAGGCTGCTGAACTTTATTAATTCTGCCTCCTAATAATTGCTCTTTTAATTCGATTGACATTGCTCTAGTGAATAAACCATCAAATGACATAACTAACTACCTCATTTATTATAATTTCCCTCTTTACTCTATCTTTAAATGAAGAGAAACACAAGGATTTGGACTGAATTACGTGTACTGGAAAATGGAATGTTGACCTAAACGTTCATAAAGTCGTTTCAAGAAACTTAGTTAGGATGAAACGGATATTCTAATTTAATACATTTTTACACAACAGGGCATTTTCGTTATAGAAACGAAAATAAAAAATCACTACTAAGCATTTTTTCGGCCAAGCTTGAATATGATTTTCTTAGAGTGGTGTTGGGGCAACTATGTATGTTAGTAGGTTACTAACTTTGTTCATAACAACTACGAGTTTCTTCGCTACTAATTAAGCGACGGTGAATGATAAAAGGGGGATGTGAGATGGCCGGATGAACTATCATGAAATGAACGAAAAAGAAGTTGAACGAACATTGAATACTGATTTTTCGGCTGGGTTAACAGATAAAGAGGTGGAGGAACGACGAAAACAGTTCGGGTTTAATGAATTGGATGAAGGAGAAAAGCAATCATTATGGCTTGTTTTCTTTAGTCAATTTAAAGACTTTATGGTGCTCGTTCTACTCGCTGCAACACTTATCTCAGGATTATTAGGTGAATATATTGATGCAATTGCAATTATTGCAATCATCATTCTGAATAGCTTTTTAGGTTTTTTCCAAGAAATAAGAGCGGAAAAATCATTGTCTGCACTAAAAGAGTTATCACAGCCACATGTTCAAACATTGAGAAATGGGGAATGGGTTAGCATTTTATCTAAGGAATTAGTTCCCGGTGATGTAATCAAGTTCTCAAGTGGAGACCGAATTGGGGCAGATGTCCGAATTATAGAATCAAGAAGTTTAGAAGTAGAAGAATCGGCATTAACTGGTGAGTCAGTTCCCGTAGCCAAAACAGTAGCACCTATTAAAAATAATAATGTAGCCTTAGGTGATATGGAAAATATGGGCTTTATGGGAACAATGGTTTCAAGAGGAAGTGGAGTTGGGGTTGTTATTGGCACAGGAATGAAGACTGCCATGGGACAAATTGCTGACCTTCTACAAAATGCTGATTCTGTTACGACTCCCCTGCAACGACGCTTAGAACAATTAGGGAAAATATTAATCGTTACTGCTCTATTCTTAACGGTCTTAGTTGTAGTTATTGGTGTGCTACAAGGAAATGACTTATATACGATGGTTCTCTCAGGGGTATCATTAGCAGTAGCAGCCATTCCAGAAGGGTTACCAGCCATTGTAACGATTGCTTTAAGCCTAGGTGTGCAAAAAATGATACGGAAAAATGCTATTGTAAGAAAACTTCCTGCAGTAGAAACACTAGGTTGTGCTTCAGTTATTTGTTCTGACAAAACAGGTACATTAACTCAAAATAAAATGACTGTTACCAAAACGTGGATTGGTGGAAAGACCTATTCGGTTGATGGAACAGGCTATGACCCTCATGGAAAGTTTTATTTAGACAACAAAGTAATAGATCCAAATCAAGATAAAGCATTACAACAATTATTAACATTTGGAATTCTATGTAACCATGCAGAACTTTTACAAAAAAATAAGGAATATGTGTTAAATGGTGATCCTACAGAAGGAGCTCTATTAGTAGCCGGTATGAAAGCTGGTTATACACGTAATCAATTACTAAACCAATTTACAATCGTTAATGAATTTCCTTTTGATTCTACAAGAAAGATGATGAGTGTGGTTGTGAAAGACGGATCAGGACGACAATTCATTGTTACGAAAGGAGCACCTGATGTATTAATTGGGGTGAGTAAATCGATCCTCATGGAAAACCGTTCCCAACATTTAGGGAATGACCAAAAGCTTAGTGTACAAAATGCTATTAATAGCTTAGCTTCTCAAGCATTAAGAACGATTGCAGTAGGATTTAAAGAAATAGGAGCAAATACAGTTATCTTACATGAAAGAGAAGCAGAAAAAGATTTAACGTTTATTGGTCTGCAAGGAATTATCGACCCACCAAGACCAGAAGTAAAAAAAGCAGTTAAAGAGTGTAAAGAAGCCGGTATTAAAACCGTGATGATAACAGGAGACCATGTAATTACCGCTAATGCTATTGCAAAGCAATTAGGTATTGCGACAAGTCGCTCTAAAGTTATGGAAGGTAAGGAACTTTCCAATATGAGCATACAAGAATTAGAAAATGTGGTTGAAGATGTTTCTGTGTTCGCAAGGGTATCACCTGAGCATAAATTAAAAATCGTGGAAGCATTCCAAAATAGGGGTCATGTTGTAGCAATGACAGGTGATGGTGTAAATGACGCACCCGCTATAAAAAAAGCCGATATTGGAATTGCTATGGGAATTACAGGTACAGATGTTGCTAAAGAGGCGTCTTCCTTAGTATTAATGGATGATAATTTTGCCAGTATTAAATCTGCTATTATAGAGGGAAGAAATATTTACGAAAATATCCGCAAATTTATTCGTTATTTACTTGCTTCTAATGTTGGTGAAATTTTAGTTATGCTATTTGCGATGATCTTAGCACTTCCGTTGCCGTTAGTTCCTATTCAAATTTTATGGGTTAACTTAGTAACAGATGGTCTACCAGCGATGGCATTAGGTTTAGATCGACCTGAAGACAATGTGATGAAAAGAGGACCGAGAAGTCCTAATGAAGGGGTATTTTCTAGAGGTCTTGGATGGAAAGTCATTTCTAGGGGATTCCTAATTGGTATATCCACCATTCTAGCCTTTATTTTTGCCTATGATAATAATCCAGACAACTTGGAATATGCACAAACCGTTGCATTTATTACATTGGTTCTTGCACAGTTGATTCATGTATTTGACTGTCGAAGTGAAAAATCTATTTTATCTCGTAACCCATTTGGTAACATCTATTTAGTATGGGCGGTTATTTCTTCCCTTGCTTTAGCGATAGTTGTTATCTATGTTCCATTCTTACAAGAAATTTTCCACACAGTTCCAATTCTAATGCATGATTGGCCGATGATCATCGGACTAGCTTCTGTACCAACTTTTTTACTAGCAGGATCATTTTTATTAAGTAAATCAAAATAAAATATGATATAATCCAAAAGGTAGTAGAGATGTCTCTAGTACCTTTTGTTTGTGTGGACGTTGAATTTTATAGTAAAAGTTCATAAATGTATGGTAATATATTCTTTTATAACCTATTAATCAATGAATACAGCAAAAAATTTTTCGTAATGGATGTGTAAGTATGGTTAAAAGTATGACAGGATTTGGTTTGGCAACAAAAGATTATCATCATTTATCCATTCATATCGAGATTAGGTCTGTTAATCATCGATTTAGTGATCAAATTATTCGAATGCCTAAACAGTTTTTATTTTTAGAAGATCAGCTTAAGAAAATTATTTCTAATGATATACATAGAGGTAGAGTCGAGGTTTTTGTCACCCTTGAAGAGAAAGCAGAAACTGGGAAAAAGATGATTGTGAATTGGGAACTCTTAGATCAGTATCACGAATTACTTCACAATTTAAAAGAAAGATATTCCATTAAAGAGCCTATTTCTCTTAAAGATTTACTAGCTAATGAAGATTGTTTTGAAGTAGTCGACAAAGACTTGGATATAGATGAAATATCAAAAGAGCTATTGTCTGTACTTAGGGAGGCAGTTATTAAATTAGACAACATGCGTCAGACAGAAGGTATGGAGCTAAAGAAAGACTTGTTACATAACTTGAATCAGTTAGAACGGATAGTTGGCGATTTACAAACAACTGCTCCAAAAGTAATTGAACAATATCGAGAAAAGCTAAAACAGCGAGTGGAGCAACTTCTAACAGAACCAATGGATGAAACAAGACTGATAGCAGAGGTAGCTATTTTTGCTGATAAAGCAGACATAAATGAAGAATTGGTACGACTATTAAGTCATATTCAACAATTCTATAGAATTTTGGAGGAGACATCTCCAATTGGAAGAAAGCTTGACTTTCTCTTGCAGGAAATGAATCGAGAAATAAACACAGTTGGTTCAAAAGCTAATTCAGCGCTTATTGGCACCATGGTAGTAGATGCGAAAAGCTGCCTGGAAAAAATGAAAGAACAGATTCAAAACATTGAATAAGTGGGTTTAGAATAAAACTTCCTAGTTAAAACTAAAACTAATAAGATTGGAGTATTAGGATGTCCATTAAATTAATTAATATTGGATTTGGAAACATTGTTTCTGCTAATAGAATCATATCGATTGTTAGTCCAGAGTCTGCTCCCATTAAGCGCATTATTCAGGATGCAAGGGATAAGGGTGTACTAATCGATGCAACTTACGGTAGAAGAACAAGAGCGGTGATTATTATGGATAGTGACCATGTTGTTTTATCTGCTGTACAGCCAGAAACAGTTGCACATCGATTAAATGATCGTGGAGAAATGATGGATGAAGGGTAGGAGATTAATTTGGTAGATAAGGGACTGTTAATTGTGTTATCTGGACCTTCCGGAGTAGGAAAAGGAACAGTTAGAAAAGCAATTTTTTCACAAGAAAATACTTCTTTTGAATATTCTATTTCCATGACAACGAGATCCCCTCGTGTTGGTGAAGTTGATGGTGTAGATTACTTCTTTAAATCTAGAGAAGAATTCGAAAGTTTAATTGAACAAGGAAAATTACTAGAGTATGCAGAATTTGTAGGAAACTACTATGGTACTCCAGTTGATTATGTGAGAGAAACAACTTTAAGAGGGAAAGATGTCTTCTTAGAGATTGAGGTAGAAGGAGCAAAACAAGTAAGAGAAAAGTTTCCTGACGGCCTATTTATCTTCTTAAGTCCTCCAAGTTTGTCTGAATTAAAAAATCGAATTGTGACAAGAGGAACAGAGACAGAAGAAGTTATTAATAATCGTATGAATGTGGCACGAGAAGAAATTGAAATGATGCATCTATATGATTATGTTGTGGAAAATGATACAGTTGAGAATGCTTGTGATAAAATTAAAGCAATCATTATAGCAGAACACTGTCGTAGAGAAAGAGTAGAACCTAAATATAAAAAAATGCTGGAGGCTAATTAACCTATGTTATATCCATCTATTGATAAATTAATGACTAAAATTGATTCAAAATACTCATTAGTATCTGTTGCTGCAAAAAGAGCAAGAAAACTACAAACAAATGCGAAACCACAATTATCTAAGTATGTTTCCCATAAAAATGTAGGGAAAGCATTGGAAGAAATTCATGCAGATCAATTAACATATAGAGTGAATACACCAGCTTCTGTAGACGAAGACTAATAGTTAATAGCATAAAGGAATAAGAAATTCTAAAAAAGACTTAAGCAATGGATAAAAATTTGCTAAGTCTTTTTTCGTGGACATCTATAAGAAATCATAATATGCTTATTTGTAATGTACATCAAAAACTATCGGTCATTATATACATAAAACGAAAGAAGGCTAAAGAAAGGAGGCATTATTATGCTAAAAGGAAAGAAAATTCTTCTTTGTGTAACAGGGGGGATTGCTGTATACAAAGCGTGTGCTTTAACAAGCAAATTAACGCAACAAGGTGCAGAAGTAAAAGTAATTATGTCAGAATCTGCTATGCAGTTTGTATCACCTTTAACATTTAAGGCTCTTTCTAAAAATGAGGTGTATACCGATACATTCGATGAGAAGGATCCGAAAGTAATTGCCCATATTGATTTAGCAGATTGGGCAGATTTAATTTTAGTTGCTCCTGCTACAGCAAATGTAATTGGTAAGCTTGCGAACGGTATTGCAGATAATATGATTACAACTACTCTTTTGGCAGCAACATGTGAAACATGGATTGCGCCTGCTATGAATGTTCATATGTATGATCACCCTGCTGTGATTAAAAATATTAATACGCTACATAGTTATGGATATCGTTTTATTGAACCAGGTGAAGGCTATTTAGCATGTGGATATATAGGAAAAGGAAGATTAGAAGAGCCAGAAATGATTATCCAACATATGGAGAAGCATTTTTCAAAGAACAGACAGGTGCTAAATGGTAAAACTATTTTAGTTACTGCTGGACCAACTAGGGAAAAAATTGATCCTGTTCGATTTATCTCTAATCACTCTACAGGGAAAATGGGATATAGCATTGCGAAGGTAGCAATAGAACAAGGTGCAAAAGTGATATTAGTATCAGGTCCGACTCATTTAACCACACCTGCTGGTGCAACCGTTATTTCTGTAGAAAGTGCAGAAGAGATGTATCATGCTGTTATGGAACATCAGATGGAAGCAGACATTATTATTAAAACAGCAGCGGTAAGTGATTATAAAGCTACTGTTATTCATGATCATAAAGTGAAAAAACAAGATGGTCCGGAAACAATAGAATTTACGCGCACAAAAGATATTTTAATGGAATTAGGAAAAAAGAAGAAAAAGTACCAAGTTCTTATTGGGTTTGCTGCAGAAACACAAAATATGGCACAGTATGCAATGGATAAATTAAAGCGTAAAAATGCAGATATGATTGTTGCCAATAATGTAAATAGATCGGACTCTGGATTTGGAACGGATACAAACTTAGTAACGATGTATAAAAAGGATGGAAGTGTGGTCGAATTACCACTTTTATCAAAAGAAGAAGTGGCCGAACATATCCTTGAACAAGCGGTGAGGATGAAAGAAGCTGATGTACGATGACAGTTGCAAAGGTGATAGTGGATGTTCCTGCCAAACAAACGGACAGGCCATTTGATTATCTGATTCCACCATCATTAGAGGAAGTTATTCAACCAGGTATGAGAGTTGTAGTTCCTTTTGGTCCAAGAAAAGTACAAGGGATTGTAGAGAGTTTAGAAGAAACATCTACATTTAAATCCTTAAAGAAAATTAGTGAGCCTATGGATATAATACCTGTACTTAACGAAGAGCTTTTATCCCTTGGTGATTGGTTATCTCACTCTACTTTATGCTATAAAATATCTGCTTATCAAGCAATGCTTCCCCCTGCACTGAAGGCGAAATATGAGCGTAAGGTAAAAAAAATTGCAGGTAAAGATGGGCAAATGGAATCATCTATCCTTTCTCTTTTTCAAGACAAGGATGAAGTATTGTGGGAAGATGCTTTAAAAGCAGTATCTCTATCCATCCTACAAAAAGAAGTAAAAAAAGGTACGATAGAAATTGTATATGAAGTAAAGTCACGTGGACAGAAGAAAAAAGTAAAACATATTTATTCCCTTCTAAATAAAGAGCAGTTGGAAAACTATGTGGAAACACTTAATAAAAATGCGACGAAACAACAGCAACTCATAACTTATTTTGTCGATCATCCAGAACCAGTTGAACAAAGAAAACTTTTGAGTACCCTTGGTATTTCTACTGCAGCCATAAAAGGGTTAGTAGAAAAAGGAGTACTTGGTGAAATGGAGAGGGAAGTTTACCGTGATCCATTTCAAGAACGGGAATTCAAAAAAACCACTTCCTTAACGTTAACAAATGACCAAGCACAAGCTCTAAGTCCCATTCAGAACGCGGTACAAACGGATACGCATGAAGTGTTCCTTTTGTATGGAGTGACAGGTAGTGGAAAGACAGAAGTGTATCTACAGTCTATTGAAAAAGTGTTAGCAAAAGGGGAAGAAGCGATTGTGCTTGTTCCAGAAATTGCCCTCACTCCTCAAATGGTTAATCGTTTTAAAGGCCGATTTGGGGATCAAGTGGCTGTTCTGCATAGTGGGTTATCCGTTGGAGAAAAGTATGATGAATGGCGGAAAATTCAGCGTAATGAAGTAAGTGTTGTAGTAGGAGCGAGATCAGCCATATTTGCTCCATTTACGAATCTTGGCATCATTATTATCGATGAAGAGCATGAAGCGACCTATAAGCAAGAGGAAAATCCAAGGTATCATGCAAGGGATGTGGCAATTCAAAGAGGAATCAAGCATAAATGTCCTGTTGTATTAGGGAGTGCCACTCCTTCTTTAGAAAGTTTTGCTAGAGCGCAAAAGGGCGTATATACCTTGTTATCTTTACCGAATCGTATGAATAATCAAGCTCTCCCATCTGTAGAAATTGTTGATATGCGAGAAGAACTTCGCAATGGTAATCGCTCCATGTTTTCAGGAGTTCTTATGGAAAAATTGAAAGATAGGCTGGAAAAGAAAGAGCAAACGGTGTTGTTTTTAAATAAAAGAGGTCATTCTTCCTTTGTCATGTGCAGAGATTGTGGCTATGTGGTAAAATGCCCAAATTGTGAAATCAGTCTAACCTATCATCGCTTTCAAAATCAAATGAAATGCCACTATTGTGGGTATGAAACCTATACACCAACCGTTTGTGATGAATGCAATAGTGAACATATTCGATATTTTGGAACAGGTACGCAAAAAGTAGAAGAAGAGCTCGCGAAAATTCTGCCAGAGGCTAGAGTTATTCGTATGGATGTAGATACGACTAGTCGTAAAGGTTCTCATGAAAAGCTGCTTTCTAAATTTCAAGAAGGTGAAGCCGATATTTTACTTGGTACACAAATGATTGCAAAGGGTTTGGATTTCCCAAGAATAACATTAGTTGGTGTATTATCAGCAGATACGATGTTGCATTTACCTGATTTTCGTTCATCTGAAAAAACATTTCAATTATTGACCCAGGTGAGCGGTCGTGCTGGCAGACATGAATTAAAAGGGGAAGTAGTTTTCCAAACATATACGCCAGAACACTATAGTATCATGCTAGCAAGTCAACAAGATTATGATCAATTTTATCAGACGGAAATGCTCATAAGAAGACAACATGCTTATCCTCCTTACTATTTTTTAACAATGATTACAATCAGTCATGAGGAACTAATGAAAGTAGTTTCTGTTGCAGAAAAAATCACGAATATCGTAAGGCATCGATTGTCTCCTAAAACAGTTATTTTAGGTCCTGTTGCTTCGCCCATATCAAGAATAAAAAATCGTTATCGCTATCAATGTCTTATTAAATATAAACATGAACCGCAATTAGAAGAAGTATTAAAGTCAATTCTAGATCATTATCAAACAGAAATTAGTAGCAATGGATTACAAATTTCTATTGATGTAAATCCTTATATCTTAATGTAAATGGACTGATCTCACTTAGTCATCTAAGTCGAGTCAGTCCATTTCTTTTTCTATTCTTTTTCTAAATAATAGATGCCAATTCTAATGTTTTGCTTATGATTTCCGAAATGTTCGCCAAATAGCGTTAATCCTCCTACGTTTTTCGATTCTTCCTCAACGGCAATTCTAAGAGTAAGAAATGGTGATTGATTTAATTCGATATCATTAATAGTGGCGCTGGAAAAAGGTTCTCCGTCAATTCCAGTATCTATATTGTTAATGCGAATCGTTTTTAACAGCCCATACTGACTAAATTTGTCGTTCCACCAACTTGGTGTATATCTTCCTCTTACATCGGAAAAATTTCCTGGAACTGTGTAGGTTCCCAGCTTAACTTGGTTTAAGTAAAAGGTAATATCACTTGGCCAAATATTATTAGAAAGTGGAAATTCTGAAGCAAGTTCCATGCTTATTTCAATCATTTCCGGGATTTGATTTGGTCCTAAGAGATTCGGAATTTTGTATTCAACATATCCTTCTGAAAACCACAATAGCTGTGCATCCACCCTTTTAGAATCCATGAAATATTTAGGGTCATCTGCTTTCCCAATTACTTCATTCTCTGTTGCAATTCCACAGGTCGGCTTCGCTTCAAAGTCTGTATAGTGGCCGATCTTTAAATCTGTTAAGTGTAACATATATTCTTTGAAAATTTTCTTTGGAAAAAGTATTTCAATATTGTCCACAGCAAGACCAACCACTTTTTGAAGTCCAGATTTTCCTAGAATTCTTTCTGACTTAACGATTCCTGCTTCTTCTAATTTTTGAATATG
>DATMFU010000203.1:0-3384 GCA_035556015.1 Niallia sp.
ATTATTTTCTATGACAGAAACGAAAAGGAAAATTATAGATACTCATTTAGTACCACATATTCAACATATGGTGAAAGTGCAATTGAATCTAGTCTAAACATATTAGGTAGTTCTGTAAGTTACTTTGGAGAATACGAAAAAATAGAAACAGACAAAACTGGTATTTACTATGCGAAAAATAAAGATACTTATAAAGGCTCAACAGCTTATTTCTTCTTTGGTTACATTACATCGAAAGAAAGTTCGAAAGGATTAGAATTTGTATTTACAGCCGAATGTATAGATAGCTCTAAATCTACTTGCAATATTGACACTAAAAAAGAAGAAGAAAAAGCATTACATTATATGAAATCAGTAAAATTCAATAAAGATGAATAGAGGTAGCAAAAATGAGTAATGAAGAACTACTTAATACTGATATTCTCAGAGCAAGGGTTATGGATCTGGAATATGAATATCTAACTAACAAAGAAGTTGAAAGTGAGATAAGACGTATTTATTATGAAGAGACTGGAAAGCAGTTATCAACTGAAGTGACTGTATATCGTTCCGATGATGTTCTAAAAGAACATAAAAAGACTACTATTGAGACTGGCTTTTTATTAGCAAGGTAAAGTGAGCTTGCCGATAGAATAATTAAGGACTAGAAAACTATAAACTTCCCCCATATATTAGAATCCCCTTATTACCCTACTAGTAATAAATATCCGCATCTAATACATGGTACCTATATTCCGAATAGTAAATAACTCCTCAATTTTTTAAAAATCTAATTTCATCATTTAATCTACTGGAAATATATGATAATAATGTAGTGTTAAAGGAAATCGAAAGGGGTCACACGAATGCGATCAAGGCTAATCTATGCCCTAATATGTACATTGGTTTTTATAGGAGGATGTAGTATGGAAAAAGAATTGCCAAATACAGCTGCGTTTCAAGATGAGATTACAAGTAGCTTGTTAGATTCCACTGAAGAAGTCGAAGAAGGGCACTATTTATTAGAATCAGAAACAGGTGGATATTCCATGCTTTGGCCTAAAAATGCCGTAACAGATGGTCCGCCATTTTATCAAAGAACAAAAGATAGTTTTGAAAAAATTCAATTTTACGATAGAAACGAAAAAGAAAATTATGATCACTCATTTAGCACAACTTATTCAACATACGGAGAGAGTGGGCTCGAATCCAGTCTAAACATATTAAGTAGTGGAGTAAGTTACTTTGGTGAATATGAAGAAATTGAAACAGAAAAGACGCGTATTTATTATGCAAAAAAAGAATTACCTTTAAAACGTTCAACTGCTTACTTCTATTTTGGTTACATTCTTTCGAAAGGAAATGAAAAAGGATTAGAATATATCTATATTGCCCAATGCATAGATGAATCTAAGTCTAGCTGTGCTATAGATGTTGAAAAGGAAGAAGAAAAAGCATTACATTATATGAAATCAGTAAAATTCAATAAAGATGAATAGAGGTAGCAAAAATGAGTAATGAAGAACTACTTAATACTGATATTCTTAGAGCAAGGGTAATGGATTTGGAATATGAAAATCTAACAAACAAAGAAGTCGAAAGTGAAATAAGACGTATTTATTATGAAGAGACTGGAAAGAAGTTATCTGCTGAGGTGACTGTATATCGTTCCGATGATGTTCTAAAAGAACATGAAAAGATTACTATTGAGACTGGCTTTAGCTAGGTAAGTGAGCTTGCCGATAGAATAATTAAGGACTAGAAAACTATAAACTGCCCCCATATATATTAGAATCCCCTTATTACCCTACTAGTAAAAAATATCCAAATCTAATACATGGTACCTATATTCCGAATAGTAAATAACTCCTCAATTTTGAAAAATCTAATTTCATTATTCAATCTACTGGAAATATATGATAATAATGTAGTGTTAAAGGAAATCGAAAGGGGTCACACGAATGCGATCAAGGCTAATCTACGCCCTAATATGTACATTGGTTTTTATAGGAGGATGTAGTATGGAAAAAGAATTGCCAAATACAGCTGCGTTTCAGGATGAGTTTACTAGTAGCTTGTTAGATTCCACTGAAGAAGTCGAAGAGGGGCACTATTTATTAGAATCAGATACAGGTGGATATTCGATGCTTTGGCCGAAAAATGCTGTAACAGATGGTCCGCCATTTTATCAAAGAACAAAAGATAGTTTTGAAAAAATTCAATTTTATGATAGAAACGAAAAAGAAAATTATGATTTCTCATTTAGCACAACCTATTCAACATATGGTGAAAGTGTAATTGATTCCAGTTTAAGCATTTTGAGTGATTCAGTTCGTTACGATGGAGAATATGAAAAAATTGAAACAGACAAAACTCTAATTTATTTTGCGAAATCTGAAAAGACTTTTGAAGAAGAGAAAGCTTACTTCTACTTTGGTTACATTGCATCAAAAGAAGGTCAGAAAGGATTAGAATATATATATTCAGCTGAATGTATGGATAGCTCTAAGTCTAATTGTAATATTGATATTAAAAAAGAAGAAGAGAAGGCTTTACATTATATGAAATCAGTAAAATTCAATAAAGATGAATAGAGGTAGCAAAATGAGTAATGAAGAACTACTTAATACTGATATTCTTAGAGCAAGGATTATGGATCTTGAATATGAAAATCTTAATGAAAGGGAAATTGAAAGTGAAATAAAACGTATTTATTATGAAGAAACTGGAAAGAAGTTATCTTCTGATGTGACTATATATCGTTCTGATGATGTTTTGAAAGACAGTAGGGAAACTACTATAGATAGTGGCTTTGATGGGACAATAATTCACTTCCAAAGCGAAGAACAGAAAGTTAATCAGACGATAACAATTACTAGGGGAAGCGAATTGGGGGAAAAAGACACTTGGAAGCCTATTGATTGGACTTATAATTTAATGGGTATATTTGTAGGGGGCACAGATAATCAATATCAAGATGCGAAAATATTTCATGAAGAGGTTCATAGTATTATTCAAAATAAACATGGTACATTACCTGATTTGGATAAATATGGATACGGTCACTCTTTAGGTGGTAATAATATTACAGTTTTACAATTGATGTCGAGGAATAAAGATAATTTAAGATTTAAAGAAGTATATGCTATAAATGATGCTGCACCTACAGCATATCAACTTGCAGTAATAGATGCTGACTTCGAATGGAATATAAAAAAGAAATTCCAATTAAAGAAAGACGAAGACATCTACAAAATCCCATCCAACGAACTAAAAGCCTTCACCGAAGAATACTACAAAAACAAAATCGATGAAACAACCATTAACCACCTTACAGCGGAAGAAGATATGCTATACGGAGTAAGCGGTGTCCGTGGCTTTCTAGAAATCGGCGATCGCAATGGC
>DATMFU010000204.1:0-6491 GCA_035556015.1 Niallia sp.
GCAGTTTATTCGGGAACAACCACATTGGTATCGAACTCTTAGTAGAAATCCGAATGATTTAGAAGCATTTGAAGTAGCCTCCTTACATTACTATAAAAAGACAATCCCTGATCATGTACAAAAATTCTCAAATGGGGTTCAAATGGCTTCTATGATGGTAAGCATGTTTCAAGCGATGAATCAACAATCTTAAGAAGCATAACAATGGTATAAGAGTAAAAAAAGCAGGAGAGGTTATACTAAGTTAAGTATTTTACCATTAAATCAGGAGTGTTTTACATGAATAAAATTTTTTTAGTTTGGTTTCCTGTTTTTTTATTCGTTACTGGTTCTGGAATAGATAGTCCAGTATCTGATAGCTCCATCCAAAAATCCACCTCCCACTTTTTTTCTCAACCAGTACAGAATATTCATTATTCATCTAAAGAAGAGGTACATATTCATCATGTTGTGAAAGGAAACAAATTGTATGTGGATTGTAAAGTGAATGGATACTCTTTCAGAGAGGATAATGAAAGTAAACGAGTTAAAGTAAAAGTAGAGATTAATGGTACAGAACAGGAATATTACTCTGCGGCATTTGTCGTGTCAAATTTAAAAGAAGGAAAGAATAAGATTAAGGTAAGTATTGTAGATACTATGGCTAATACATCTATTCAGAGCAAAACATTTGAAGTGATGGTTAGTAAATAATTAAACACAATTCTTTTCTTTCTACCTTCATTCATGTAAAATAAAGATTGGAGGTGGCAGATACGTGCTTGCTACAACTGAAATACTCTCTATACAAGAGAAAGCTGAAATAATTGCTGAAATGATATTAAAGTCAGAGGTTGCAGAACAATACCGTATTTGTTTGTCCAATTTACATTCAAATAAAGAAACACAGCAAAAAATCCACACCTTTAACAAAATGAAAGAGCTGTATGAAGAAGTTCAACGTTTTGGTAAATATCACCCAGAATATAAAAAAGTAATGATGGAAATAAGACAATTGAAAAGGGAAATGGACTTAGATATTCATGTAGCGGCGTTTAAAGTAGCTGAAAATGACTTACAGAAGCTATTAGATGACATAAGCGTTATGATTGGTCAATCTGTTTCAAGCTTTATTAAAGTGCCAACAGGTAACCCATTTTTCGAATCAAGTTGTTCTGGTGGATGCGGTAGCGGTGGAAGCTGTAGTTGTTCTGCATAAAATAGCAAAAGCAATGTTCCGTTTATAATGGTTCATTGCTTTTTTTGTAGATGAAATCTAGAAATTAGATAATGCTTTTTCTTTTCTAATTAAAAGGTCTGTGCTAGAATAATTTAAATAGTAAAATAAAGGAGTTAACATATGCTAGGTCAACGGCAGGGGATTATTGTATGGCTATTTTCGCTTAAACAAGCGAAAATGTTAAGAAGATATGGAAATGTCCACTTTATTTCAAAACGGTTAAAATATGTTGTACTATATACAAACCAAAGTGAAGTGGAAAGTCTAATGGAGAAAATCAGCGCACATTCATTTGTGAAAAAGGTAGAACCGTCTTATAAACCTTTTCTAAAACTAGAATTTGAAAACTCCAAACCTGATAAAGCAAAAGAATATGATTACAAGATGGGCATATAAAAAGATAACAGGATTAAGTGAGATTTAAAGGGTTGGAAACAATTGCTTCTTTTCACTTAATGCTGATTTTTTTTGTATTGTAAAGGATTAGGTGTTCTATGTGAAATAATCAAAAAAATAAAATGCCTCTTAATAATATAAAAAAAGCCTGCAGGTTAATATCCTGCAGGTTCCTTCCATGCCCTTAATCATAAGGAAAGAAGGCAAAGGGAGAGGAGAAACCGGAGGAAGAACTTATGGGGAAACGTAAGTCTTCTCCGCGGTTGGCAACAACATCCTCGATAAGATGTTGTTAATAACATTATCCCCATTTCATGTAGGCTTATACATACAAACAAAATTTTTCCACGTGATTATAGGTGAGTATATGAGAGAATGAGAAATAAATTTTGAATTTGGCTCTGATACATCTTTATGGTAGGATAGGATAGAAATAAATTATTTTAGTTATTAAGTGAGTTGTGGTGATGGAAAATTGAGAGT
Source organism: Niallia sp. (assembly GCA_035556015.1). Lineage (GTDB taxonomy): Bacteria > Bacillota > Bacilli > Bacillales > Cytobacillaceae > Niallia. Next base: position 2,099 of record DATMFU010000204.1, read on the forward strand.
TGTCTCGGGAAAAAATAAAGGTATTTCCTTAAAGGCAGTACCAGGTAATTCAACAAGACCAACTACCGATAAAGTGAAAGAGGCTATTTTTAATATGATTGGTCCATACTTTCAGGGTGGCATGGGACTTGATTTATTTGCTGGTAGTGGAGGCCTTGGTATAGAAGGGCTTAGTAGAGGATTAGATCACGTTATTTTTGTGGATAGAGAAGGAAAGGCAATACATACGATACAAAATAACCTTGCAGCTTGTAATCTTGAATCTCAAGCAGAAGTATATCGAAATGATGCTGATCGTGCGTTAAAGGCATTAATTAAAAGAGAAAAAACTTTTGATTATATATTTTTAGATCCCCCTTATAAAAAACAACAATTAGAGAAAGTATTAACTACTATTTCAGAAGAGGGTTTGCTAAGCAAAGAGGGAATAATCGTTTGCGAACATGGATCTGATATTTCATTACCAGAGACAGTTAGCCGTCTTCAACAAATAAAACATGAAAAATACGGAATAATTGGAGTTTCCATTTATTCTACACAAAATAGTACGGAGGATTGAAGTATGGCAAGTACAGCAGTTTGTCCTGGTAGTTTCGACCCTATAACATTTGGACATATCGATATTATAAAAAGAGCAGCAAAAGTATTTGATCATGTATACATATGTGTGTTGAATAACTCTGCTAAGAAACCATTCTTTTCTGTTGAGGAAAGATTATCTTTAATTAAAGAAGTGACAAAAGATATTGAAAATGTTTCGGTATCTTCTTTCGAAGGACTTCTTATCGATTATGCAAAAAGTGTAAAAGCGAATGCGATTATTCGGGGGTTGCGAGCAGTATCGGATTTTGAATATGAAATGCAGATCACTTCCATGAACCGTGTTTTATCAGAAGAAATTGAGACCTTTTTTATCATGACAAATAATCAATATTCGTTTTTGAGTTCTAGTATTGTAAAAGAAGTAAGCAAATATAATGGTGATATTTCAGAACTCGTTCCGAAAGTTGTAAACGATGCATTAAAGGCAAAATTTAATCATCAATAAATAAGGGGCGTCCTAAAAAGGTATTTCATTTGAAGCTCTTTTAGGACGCTCTTTTTAACTATGTTTTTTTGTGAAGTGTAATCGGTTGAATAGAATGATAGTATATACCAAAAGAGAAATAATCGTTATGATTGGTCCCCATGTACTAATTGTTTCAAATAGTTGTTGAAAAATAATACCTGGATTTCCCTCGATACCTGGTATAGCAATAGTAGGCTGGTCCCCACTTAAGAAAGTCTTAGCAAAGAAATTCCACGCTAAAAACGTATAAACTCCCGCAAATAAGGATTGCATAATTCTAGCCATAAAAAAGGGCTGAAAACGGATATCCGTTTGAGCTAGTATACTTGCTACTTGTGCCTGTACACTTAAGCCACTGAAGCCAAGAATAACACTAGTTAAAATAACTTGATGCATGAGTAATGTATCTACATCACTTGTTAATTTACTTCCAGTTGTGATTTCGAATAAACCTGCAATAAATGGAATAGTTAAGTCACTTGAAAAAGAAAATACATTAAAAATATGCTCTAATAACTTTCCAAAATAAGAAGTAATGTTTAAATGAAACAATAAACGATTAATAACCGAAAATAAAATGATAAATCCGCCTACCATCAATAAAGATTGGATGGATGAGGTAACAGCATCCCCCATTAATTTTCCGAGTGGGCGCTTATCTTTTAGACGGGTATGATGAAGTTCATGGAAAGCTCTTTTAAGTGACGCTTTTTCTTTTTTGTCTTGTTTCGTGCTCTTTTCATCTTTTCCATAAAATCTCATACACAATCCTACCGTAAAATTTGCTAAATAATGGGCGAATGCAAGGAGGATTCCCAATTTTGGATTGTGAAAAAAAGCAGCAGATACTGCTCCAATAATAAACATAGGATTGGAGGCATTAGAAAAGGATGCTAATCTTTCTGCTTCTATTCTAGTTAATTGCTTTTCTTGACGCATCCTGGCTGTTAACTTTGCACCTGTTGGAAATCCTGAAACCATTCCCATTGCCCATACAAATCCACCTACACCCGGTACTTTAAATAATGGTCGCATAATAGGTTCTAATAATACACCAATAAATCGAACAACTCCAAACCCAATTAATATTTCGGAAAGGATAAGAAAAGGAAGAAGTGAAGGAAAAACAATAGTCCACCATGTATTAAGCCCGTCCTTAGATGCTTCGACTGCTACTCCGGGAAAAGAGATTAAGGCAAGTGCTAAGAGAGAGGCAGACAACGCAAGAACAACTGTCTTTAATTTTGAACGTAACAAATTATTGGCTCCCTCCTTAGAGCAATATGTATTTATGACGCTATTTTGCTAAGGATATCGATTGAAAGTGATAAATAACTTGTACAAAATAGCAAAATATCCTTCTACCAATCAATATACTCATAACATGAAAAAAAAGACCATAGAATTATGATAGGTTAAGTTTATAGTGAGTAGGTGGTTTTTTAGATGGATTTTCCTAAAATTGGGTTAGCTTTAGGTTCAGGGGGAGCAAGAGGTTTTGCGCATATAGGGGTGATAAAAGTATTAAGAGATGCTGGCATTCCGATTGATTACATGGCTGGAAGTAGTATTGGAGCAATAATTGCTTGTTTATATGCTTCGGGCGAAGATATTAATAGATTATATACATTAGCAAAATTTTTCAAAAGAAAATATTATTTAGATTTTACCATACCAAAGATGGGGTTTATCTCTGGTAATAAAGTAAAAGAATTAATTCAATTATTTACTTATGGAAAAAATATAGAAGAACTAGATATTCCGATTTCGGTTGTAGCAACTGATTTAATAAAGGGAGAAAAGGTAGTTTTTACAAAAGGACCAATTGCACCTGCTGTACGCGGAAGTATTTCTATACCAGGTATTTTTGTTCCTGAAAAATATAATGGAAGATTACTAGTTGATGGTGGTGTGGTAGATCGAGTACCAGTTACAGTGGTAAAAGAAATGGGTGCAGACATAGTTATTGGTATAGATGTAGCCCATTCAAATGTTCCATCAGAAGTAAATAATATTTATGATGTAATTATCCGATCCATTGAAATTATGCAAATGGAATTAGTTCAATCACGTGAACCGGTTAGTGATATTATGATAAAACCACCAGTTGAAGGGTTTAGTAGTAAAGCATTTACTGACTTAGATCAAATAATTGCTCTAGGAGAGGAAGAAGGGAAGAAATATGTGGATAGGATAAAAAAGGAATGGAAAAAAAGAAGAAAAATGGAGTCCTAACAAAAAAGGTTAGGACTATTTAGTACATCTTTAAGAATGTTACGGACTAGTTACTTTTCCGTTTCAATCATAATCGGTGGCATCTTGTAGTCTATATCTATTAACTCCTGTTGAGATGATATTGGTGCTCCAAAAGCGAAAATCCTAGAGGCACGAATATCCAAATCTAATTGATGGTGTTGGTAAGATGAAAGCTTTGAAATAACGGGAAGAATGATGTTTTTCTTCTTTTCCTTTAAATAAGTCCTTCCCATTTTTGAGGTGCCTAGTAAACGAATATATGCAGGCTTTGATAGGTTACTCATTTCTGCTTTTGTAGTATTCGTTAAAATATGTACACATATTCTTTGTAGTCTAGTCCATGTATATCGTTTTGTTTTGATTAATGACATAAAGTGATGAAAAGAGTCAGCTTGTTTCGCGTATTTTATAATACGGTTCTCTAATCCTTCCTCTACTTCGTAAATAGATGCAAGCTCCCTTGGTGTCAGTTGTAACAGTCTGAATTTTAAGTAGGACCAGTAATTTTCCCAAGTGTGAAAAACTTGATAGTTATCTTTATAGGTTTGAAGGATATGTAATGTACTCCCGGGAATAAAGGGCTCAATACTTTGAATGCTATCCTCTTTTAACATCTCTTTTCTAATACTTGTTGCACTTGCGATTGTTTCAGAAGAGAAGTACTCATCATGATAATCAGCTTGTTTACGAGCGATTGTAAGAAGCTCTATTGGATAATGATTTTTCTTAACTGCTTTATAATATTCATATCCTAGAATATTATTGGGTGTACTTAGATTAAGAGGCTGTCCAGAAATAGTACTAGTAATTTGCTCTATCGCAAATGATTTTGCTTTCGGATAGCTATAGCCTTCGTTTACGTACTGCTTTATATATTCATTTTCTAGCGCTTCATTCTTTTGCAGATAATCAAAAGTTTGGATAAATTCTTGTATATTTCCAGATTCACTCCCAAAACAGATGTAATCACATCCTAGACTATGTAAAATGTCAACAGCTCCTGAAGCGAAAATAGAGGCATGTTGGGTAGCAAAGGAATAAGGGAGTTCAACGACTATATTTACTCCA
>DATMFU010000205.1:0-8638 GCA_035556015.1 Niallia sp.
AGGGAGTGGGATTAATGAATCAATTTCTTCAGATGGGTGGAAATACGGTTTTAAGTTCTCCGAAAGGAACTGTAAAGGTTAGCTTCGAAATGTCTAATACGATTGATATTTCTTTAACGGCATTTCTATTAACTGATTCAGACAAGGTTCAAGGAGATAGTGGCATTATATTTTATAATCAACCTAATAGTCCATCTGGTGCTGCTACGTTGCTACCAGAGGAGTTAGTAGGTAATACAAAAGTACATAAGTTAGATTTTGACATGAGTAAAGTCCCTGTCGGTATTACAAAAATAGCGATTACACTTACGGAGGATAATAGCACGGGGTTTTCCAATGTGAGAGATTTAAAAGCTGAGATTAGTACGGATTCTACTACTATTCAATTGACTCCTTTTAGTTTCCAAAAGGAGAATGGAATCGTTGTCTTAGAACTTTATTTAAGGAATGGACAGACGAAGGCAAAGTCCATCTGGCGTGGTTTTGATTCCGGGCTTGAGGGATTATGTAAAAATTACGGAGTTGAGGTGGAGGCTGAAGAGCAAAACAATTCTTCTATGCCTCAGAGTATTCCACAACCAATCACAAACGAAGCCGTTAAGTCTCAAACTAATACTGAGAATAAAGAGAAACAAAATACATTACCGACACTAAGCCTTGAAAAGGTAAAGGGAAAGGTAAGTCTCGACAAAGGGCAAAAGCCAATCATCATAGAGAAAACACCAGTCATTACTGCTACGGTATCTTGGAAGACAGGTACAGATTACGATATTTATGCGTTAGTCTATACAAAAGATGGTCGGCAAGTGGATGTAGCGATGTTTGGTGCAAAAGGAACACCGCCACTTAAAAATTACGGCAATGGTGCAGTTGAACATATGGGAGATGTAGGGAGAGATAATCGAAAAACGAAAACCGAAGTCATTAAATTGAGATTAAATGATGACATTCTTGCCGTGGTGCCTGTCGTTTATTCTGCACAGTCAAACGGAACAGGCTCATTTTACCGATACAAAGTGTCGATGAGTATCGATAATCATAATGGAACGTCTGTGACGATTAACGCGAAGCATGCAAATGATAACGATCGTATTTATTCCTGTGTGCCGGGCATCCTTCATAATACAACAGATGGCGTGATTATTAGCCCATTGGAGCTATATAGTAAGCCGAACTCAGAGCATCGGCCTAAATTGAAAATGGGTTCTTCTAATATGGTAGAAGTCCTAATGGATGAAGGGCCAAAAAATAATTATAAGTAGTTAGAGAAAAAGCCAACCATACGCGGTTGGCTTTTTCATGATTGAAGAAGGACTTTGTGGTAACTTCTTGAATGTCTAATTAAGCGAAAGAATAATGAGTGAGTGAAGGGAGTTTATGATGATGATAAAAGGTTTTGGAGGAATATTTTGGCGAACTAAAAATCTAGATACAATAAAAAAATGGTACAGTGAAGTATTGAAGATTGATTTAGAAACATGGAATGGAACGATAATTAAACCCCATTCAGAAAATGAAACAATCTTTTCTTTCTTCGCTGAAGGTGACAGTTATTTTCCCTTAGAACAGCAAGTAATGTTAAACTTTCAAGTTGATAACCTAGATGAAACGATTAAGCATTTAGAGCAAATTGGTGTACCTCATGTGAAGGAAAAGGAAATCGGGGAATATGGGAAGTTTATTTGGATTGAAGATCCTGAAGGTCGACGGATTGAGTTATGGGAGAAATAAACGGGTTATAAATATTCATATTTGTTTAAACAGGTGCGATTCTTCGGTGAGAAGAATCGTTTTTTCATATTGGATCAACATAGCACTTAACTTTGCCGAGGAACTAAATATGCTTCAATGCTTATTATCAAATCATCTTTCTAGACTAAAAGTTTAATCAACAATAGCATTATATTAATCTTCTACGGTTTTTCACACTCCTATCATCCACTTCTTAAGTACCTAAAAAATCTAATTTTGTTATAAATTCACATAACAGATAGTACAATAGTACAACGATGCATAGTACAACAGATAGAGAAGGGGATTAACATGCAGCAACCATTTTGGAACTTTCCAGCAGCTGCTGGTGGAACGATTAATTCAATTAATAATGCCGGAATTGAAACATTTCGTGGAAATGAATTAGATTCTTTAACTCGTGAAATTTGCCAAAACTCACTCGATGCGGTAAGGGATGAATCCAAACCAGTTATTGTAGAGTTTAAAAGCTTTAAATTGAATAGTAATCGTTTTCCTGAGCGTAGCGAACTCATTAAGGCATTTGATAAATGTGAGTCAACCTGGAAGGGTAAAAATCCTAAGATTGAGCAATTTGTTGACCAAGCAAAATATATATTAGAACAAGAGGAAATTCCATTTCTAAGAATCAGCGATTTTAATACAAAAGGACTTGAGGGAGCGCAATCAGGGGATCTTGGAACACCTTGGAGTTCGTTGGTAAAAGAAGCAGGTTCATCTAATAAAGGAGATAGTTCAGGGGGAAGCTTCGGTATTGGAAAGTCGGCACCATTTGCTAACTCGAAGCTTCGAACTTTATTTTATTCTTCTTATGATATTACGGATTACAGGTCACATATCGGTGTAGCGAACATCATGTCATTTGAAAAGGAGAGAAGCTTTAATACATTAGGAACTGGCTATTTCACAAATAATGATAATTCAACAGCCATTCCAAATCTATTAAACTTAGATTCAACATTTGAACGACGTGAAACAGGAACAGATATTTTCGTTGCTGCTTTTGAGCCAAGGAATAATTGGGAAGAAACCATTATAAACTCAGTTATTTTCAATTTCTTTATTACAATATGGCAGAGAAAACTAATCGTGAAAGTTGGTGATGAGGTGATTTCCCTTGAGAACATTGGGACACTGATTTCCAACCTTGATGATACCAATGAAGAGTACCGTCATGTAAAAGCATACTTTAAGCTTCTTACTACTGAAAATGGAGTTCGAATTCCATATCCATCTAAGTACTATAAAAGGCTTGGGGATTTTGAAGAGGGTGAAGCCACTCTTTACATTATGAAGGGGGAGGACTTGAATCGCCGTGTTCTCATGACACGTAAAGCTGGTATGCGCCTTTTTGAACAAAACCGTATTAGTGGAAGTATTTCTTTTACAGGAATATTAATTATTACTGGTAAGCATATGAACCAGGTGTTTAAACAAATGGAGAATCCAGCTCATACTTATTGGGAGCCAAACCGAATCGAAGAAGCACCGAAAGAGGCGGAAAAGGTATTTAGTGATTTACGTAAATTCGTTCGAGAAACAGTGCAGCAAAAATTTCAAGCTGAAACGACAGACATGATGGATGCCTTTGGGTTAAGTGACTTCTTACCAGATACAACAACTGAAGCTGGTGAGGGTAAAGAAAAGAAAGAATCTCTTACGATTAAAATCAAAACTATCGTTCAAAAGAAAAAAGATAAACAGAAAAAGAAACTTAAGAAAAAGCAGCCGAAAGAAAACTTCGAAGACGATCTTCAAGATTCAGGAATTACTCCTGAAGGTGATTTAGCAGGTCATTCAAATGAAGAACGTAATGAAGGAAATGGAGTTGGCGGCGGAACTGGAAATCAACACGGTGAACAAGGTGCAAAAGATGAAGGCACAGGTGGTTTAAAAGATGGTAAAGGCGAAAAGGAAAAGAATAATCCGATTGATATAGATTCTCGTTATATTTGCATGCAGAAGGATGAAGGTTTATATCGAGTAAACTTTAAACCATATAAAAGATTTGAAAAAGGGAAGTTAGAGTTTAAAGTTGTAGGTGAACAAAGTGACTATATTTTACCCGTACTATCAGTAGAATCAACAGATATAGAGATTATTAGTGTTGATAAAAATGCTGTTCGTTTTATAAATCTTACAGGGAAGAAGCCGAAGAATATTCAAGTTAAGGTAGAATATGAGCAGTATTGTGTACTGGAGGTCGATCTATATGAAATTTAATAATTCCTTCCCGTACCCTGTATTATCAACTGAAAATGATAACTACAAAAATTCAAGGTTCGAGACAACAATTGAAGCACAAAAATCCTTTGGTCAACTAAATATCAATCTAAAATGTGATTTGCAGGATTCTAACATAGCACAATTGATTGCAGAGGAAAAAGCAAGATTCGCCCTACATATTGAGTGTCCTCAAACAAGTTTTCGTCAGATTTTTCAATCAGATATTCCTAAAATAAGTGCTAGTATTCCAAACAAACAATTACGCGGAAAAGTGGATGTACATCCATTTGTTTTGGTAAATAAAAGAATTGAAAACTATAACAATCCTAGTTTGAATGATTTTTATAAAGGTTTACCAATTATCTTTGAGAAAGGAAATATATTAGCTCTAGGTGAGGCAGTGGAAATTACTTTATTAGAAGAAGATGAGGAATCTCTAAACTTGCCGTCTATTGTAACAATTCGACGTTCCGAAAGTGCAAAAGACATGTTGGTTTCTTTAAATTCTCCACAGATTATTATTGAGCTACCAAAACATGTGTATAACAACTATGCACAAAATGCTGATTCAAGACTAAAAGATACGATTCTATCAGTAGTAATTTTACCGTGCTTAATCGATGTTTTTTATGCTTTGAAGGAAGATAGTGCTGATTATAGTGAATACAAATGGTACCAAGTTTTAGAACAAATCTTTAAAAAGAACAATGTGCCATTCAGTCACGTTGTGGACGGAACGTTACCAGTTTTAAAAGCTGCTCAAATGGTGTTGCAAAACCCATTAGAAAAAGCTTTCGGCGAAATTCAAAAACTAAACGAAGCGGAGGAAGAGTAATCCGATGAAAATTAAATTTTTATCTGAAGACACATTACAAGACCTTCGAGTAAACTTCGATACCTACAAAACTCATTATTATAAAAAAGAAGATGCCTGGTTTGATACGTATTTTAAAGAAGAAGGTCGTATAATCGACTCAAAGATCGAGTTTGAGATGCCCATTTTTAATGACGATGAAAACTATATGGTCAGTGACTTTGAAAACGTAAAAGTTATCTATGAAGCTCTAAAACATTTAACAGTATCCCAGGCTACGCAAGAACGTCTATGGGCAGGTCTAGCTCATGTTCAAATGAGGAACTTTTCTTATTATCGTTTAGATAAAGATTTAGAGAAGAAAAATGATAATCGTATTTTCTCTGCGTTATTTTATAAATACAATGTGAAACGTTCAATCTTTGTCCATATTATTGCCAGACTTTGGTGGGTAGGTTACATGACTTACGATGAAAACAATAAAAAAAATCCATACTGGCTTACTGAATTTTTCTGCGCAGCAGATTTCTCTGCAAGAGCAGTTATCTTCTTCTCTAGTAACTTTACATCGAACCGTGCGATTACTAAAGGAATATTAAAAGCACTCATTACATTACGAGGTGAGGGTGTAGTAATCAAACGAGTCCACTTTGTGGAGGCAAATAAATACCTAAACATCTCTGGTGGTGCGATGGTACTGGATTTACTTGACGAAGATGATGTTGAAGAGATGGTAGTAAAGAGATTGAGAAAGGTATTTTCATTAGAAGCTGTATCAATTTAATCTTTTAATATAAGCGTTTATTCATTTCATAAAAGATCCGATGCAAATTTGCATCGGATTTTATTTGAATTAAAAATTTAGTAAAACATATTTTGAAAGTTTAATTCCCTTACTAAGTTCGGTAGAATAGGTATCATTTATACCCGAAGCTCTAATTATCTCTTTAATAATAAGTGGTTCCTTGAGATTTCATCTGCATTTTTAATTCCGAATAAGTGTATATGTGCCACTTGTTCTCCATGTGGTGCATTTGAATACATTTTATTAAGTTCATTACCTAGTTCACTAATGTTCAATATTTCCACTGAATAATATACCTATTTTTACTTACAATTCCTTATAAAGGTAATGTTATGATACCATAATATTAGTAAAATAGTTATACTAAAGTTGGATTTTGGGATAAATGCTATTAAGGATTTACATAATTCTTTTAGTCACAATAAGTTTTTAAAACTAAGGGGATAGAAATATGTATTTTGAAAATGAAGCGGATTTATTAAAAAAAGCTCAAGAAGCAAGAGGTAAAACTTTTAAAGAAATTGATCAGTATAATAGATTGAGTAAAAAAGGTGCAACAGGTGCACTTGGACAAGTAGTAGAAGAAAGTTTCTTTGGCTACGAACTAAATAGTAAATCGGAAGCGGATTTTGCTAATTTAGGGATTGAGTTAAAAGTGACAGCATTTAAACAAAACAAAAATAAAACATTTTCAGCGAAAGAACGTCTTGTACTAAATATCATAAATTATATGGAAGAAGTTCATTATGACTTCTGGACCTCAAGTTTTTGGAAGAAAAACGAGAAACTACTTTTGATGTTCTATGAATGGAAGCCGGAAATTGAACGTGGTGATTTTCGAATTATTGAGACGGTCTTGTTTACTTTTCCAGAAGCAGATTTACAAGTTATAAAAAACGACTGGGAATTTATTGTGAATAAAATTAGAGCAGGAGAAGCGCATAATCTTTCTGAAGGTGATACTCAATACCTAGGCGCATGCACTAAAGGAGCAAATAAGAATTCGGTTAAACCACAGCCTTACAGTAGCGAACTAGCAATGCAAAGAGCCTATTCATTAAAGCAATCATATATGTCAGCCTTAGTAAGACAGATTATCTCAAAAGAGAAGTTGGTTCAATTTGCAAATACAGATGAATTGAAGAATAAAACAATTGAACAGTTGTTACATGATCGCTTTGATGCTTTTATTGGGATGACAATGGGGGAAATGGCAGAACAACTAAATATTATCATTAATCCTAAGAATAGAAGTGCTGTTCCTAATTTGATTAGTGCGATGTTAGGGGTAAAAGGGACTAAGCTAGATAAAATTGCTGAGTTTGCGAAAGCAAATATACAATTTAAAACAGTGCGTTTACAACCAAGTGGGAAGCCTAAAGAAAGTATGTCTTTTGTGAATATTAATTTTAACGAAGTATTACAAGAAACATGGGAAGAATCATTCATCCGAAATTACTTTCTAGAAACTCAAATTCTATTTGTTGTTTTCCAGTATGACAATCAAGATGTTCTTCGCTTTAAAGGTATAAAGCTTTGGCATATGCCATTAAGTACAATTGAAAATGAAGTATTCGGTTATTGGAAGGAAATAAGACGAGTATTAGAAGAAGGGGTCGTTCTTACTAAAACTAATAAAGGAATTCAAAATAACTTTCCAAAATCAAACTTTAACAGGGTTTTACATGTTCGACCAAAGGGAGCAGATGGAAATGACAAAGTGCAACTTCCAGATGGTCAATGGATAACAAAACAATGTTATTGGCTGAATGCTAGTTATATTGGGAATTTATTAGAGGAGCTTGGTGATTATTAAAAAATAGGAAATATGAATCCTATTTATCAAACTATGTAGTATGTAGTGTGTAAATCAAAAATATAGCTTTAGATAATATAATTAAACCTTATTTGATGCTAGTGTGATTATGCTGGAGAGGGTACTTCATATAAAGAAGGTATTGCCAACCATACCTTTAAAGTGGGAAGAAGACCACCAATTACATATGAATGATTAAGTGTAAAATTGATAGAATACAATTATAATAAAGCTTCTCTAAAATTTTAATTTTGAAGAAGTTTAATTAAGTATCTGAAATATTAAATTTAGCCAAGTTCAACTAAAGTAGTTGATCTTTCCTTAGATTTTTATTATAATAGAAGAAAACAGAAAGGATGTTCGCTTATGAGTAAAACTCTTAATGTAGTCGAGTTATTTGCGGGCGTGGGCGGATTTCGATTAGGGTTAGAAAAAGCGAACTCAGACGTTTTTAAAACAGTTTGGGCGAATCAATGGGAGCCGTCACGCAAAACACAAGATGCTTATGAATGTTATACAAGAAATTTTAATGAAGGTATTCACAGTAATGAGGATATTACTACTGTACCAGATGAGACTTTTCAACAACTTGAAATTGACTTGTTAGTTGGAGGTTTTCCTTGCCAAGATTATTCTGTAGCACGATCCCTTTCAGGGGAAAAGGGGCTTGAAGGGAAAAAAGGAGTCCTATTTTGGGAAATTAAGCGAATACTTGAGAACTCTCATCCAAAGTATGTATTACTTGAAAATGTGGATCGCTTATTAAAATCACCTTCGAAACAACGAGGTCGAGACTTTGCCATTATGTTAGCAACGTTTAGAGACTTAAACTATATTGTAGAGTGGCGTGTTGTAAACGCTGCTGAATATGGTTGTGCTCAAAAACGAAGAAGAGTGTTTATCTTTGCGTATAAAAAGGATTTAGATTATGCCGAGAAGAACAATCAATTAAAATCTAGTAAGAGTGATATTTTATATAAAGAAGGATTTTTTGCAAAGACTTTCCCAGTTAAATTAGAACCTTATAAAAATAGGGAAACTGCTGATAAATTGCCACAAGATATTTTAGAAATATCTAATTCCTACTCTTTTGGTTTTCATACAGCTGGTGTAATGATTGATGGAGAATTTTTTACGGCACAAACCGAAGTAGCGCATGAATCATTTATCCCATTAAAAGATATCATCTTAGATGAATCAGAAGTTGAAGAGAAATTTTATCTTA
>DATMFU010000206.1:0-4350 GCA_035556015.1 Niallia sp.
TACAATGGCTAAACCTAATCCGTGATTATCACCTTGTTTTGATGTAAAACCTGTTTGAAAAATAAGGTCCTCTAATTCAACAGGAATCCCCTGACCATTATCTTCAATATCAAAAATAATGTCCTTCCCTAAATCCGTAAAAGATACCTTAACTTGGGCGTTTTTCCCGCTATGTATTCTCGCAGCTTCTACTGCATTTTCGATTACATTTCCAATCAGTGGTACAAAATGGTTCGATTTTGCTTCGTCGAATACAGAATCTAATCGACTATCTTGGTCAATCGTAAGCTGTACATGTAACTCTTTTGCACGATTCACTTTTCCTAATAAACAGGCAGCAATTAAAGGATCTTTCACTGACGTGATTAAAAATGAAATAATATCTTGTCGTTCACTTACTTCATTAGAAACAATTTTTAATGCACGATCATATTCCTTGAGTTTTAATAAACCATAAATTGTATTTAACTTGTTTAAAAATTCATGATTTTGTGCACGCATATCCTCTGTAAATTCACTAATTTTGGAGAATTCATTTGTCAGCTGCTTAATTTCTGACAGTGGGCGAATTGTCAAAACAACACCTTTGACTCGTTCAAAACCAGAGATAGGTGAGGTATCTAGTACGTAAAGGTTTTTACTAATTAGTAGTTTTTTATTTGTTTGAGACTGATTGGAATTAATGACTTCATCGATATAATAGTTCAATCTCAGATCTGTAATGACAGAATCAATCATTAACGACTCATTGTTAAATAATTCCCTAGCCCGTTTATTCATTGACGTAATTTTTTTATCTCTATTCACAGTAATCGTCGCATCAGGAATCGATTCCAGCGTTGCCTCTTTTTCTTTAAACATAAAAGAAATTTCCTCAGGCTCTAAACCGAGTGTCAACTTTTTTAGTCGTCTAGCAATTAAAAGAGCACCAATTAGTCCTATGAACAATGGAATAATAGCTAGTTGAAATAGTTTATTCCGATAATTTTCTATTTCCTTTTCGATATTATTATTCAAGAAACCTACCGAGGAAACACCTATAATTTCCCCTCGCTTATTAAAAATCGGTACCTTTGCTTTAATCGCAGGACCTGATATTCCGTTCCCTCTATATATAATAGGTTTTCCCTGTTCAAATACGGGTTTATTACTTGTAGCGGTTGGTTTTCCAATATTTTCAGGATCCGGGTGGGAGTATCGAATGCTTTGTCGATTTGCAATCGTAACATAATCAGCATTTGTCGTCCGTTGAATCTGCTCCGAAATTCTTTGAATGACTTCAGAAGGATTTTCATTATCAAAAGCTTGAATAATTTCCTCATTTTGTGCAGCAAGCTCCGCAACGATCAAGGCTTGCTCTCCCATGTATTTTTCTACAAGGTCATCTAACATCAAAGAAAAAAGTACACCCACCAATATGGCAATAGTGAGAATCACTATAATAATTAGTAAAGTCATTTGTGTTAATAAATTAATCTTGAAATACTTCTTCAAGGCAGACATTCCTTCACGTCCTTATAAAAAGATAGACAGCTTTTCGATAAAAGTATATATACATCCCTTTTATAAAATTTTAAAATGTGTACCACATTTAGAAAATTAATAGCTATCTATTATTTTACTATGTTAATCTGCCTTCGACATTTTTCTTTTTTAATTTATTATAGTAATAATTGTGACTTCAGGTAGTTAAACTAAAGTTAGGAGGGAAATATTATGTCGTCAATAAGTGATATTCAACTACTAATACAAAATATAGAATACTCATCCCCTACCATATACTCTGGCCTTGAGATACTCCTTGTTTTGAATGGTCAACTAGCTATAGAGACAGATCAATCTTTACATCAGTTAAGTGAAGATCACTTATTTGTAATCAACCGCAATCAGCCTTATGAAATTCGCGGTATTACGAAAAATACTGTGTTGAAAATAAGTATCCCCGATTCTTATCTTTCCCACTTTTATCCCGAGTATCGTTTTTATAAATTCAATTTATTTTCACCTGAAATAAGCCGTGGCAAGGAAAATACAATTACAGAGTTACGAAAGCTTCTTGCCGAAATATCAATCATCCATTTTCGTAAAGAAGAAGGTTATAAACTAGAGATGAGTGAAAGAGTTTCGAAAATTTTACTTATCTTAATTAGACGATTTAAAGATAATGAAACAACTGAAGTTGATATAAATATGGAAGATAGTCGACTAAAAGCTATTATTTCATTCATCGAGCAACATTATGATGAACCACTTACTCTAGAAGATGTAGCAAATAGGTTCTATTTATCTTTTAGTTACTTTTCTCGTTATTTTAAAAAGCAATTAGGAATTGGCTTTACCCGATATATCATGAATGTCCGATTAAAACACAGTTTACAAGATTTAATATATACGAAAGATTCCATTACTTATATTGCATTAAAAAATGGGTTCCCTAATGCAAAATCATTTACAAACTTATTTAAAGAGGTATATGGGGAAACTCCCTTTTCATATCGCGAAAAAAATGCAAAAGAGCAAGTGAATTTAGTCGAGGATTATCTTTTAGATGATAAGGAAACATTCTTGAGTTCACCTGATATTTTAATAAAACTAAGACTTTTAATGGAAAAAGGGGAAGATACAAAAACAATTAGTGATGTAGAAACCAATTTTGAATCCATTACCATCGATATTCAATCTCCAAAAAAGCAGAAGTTAAATCACCCCGATAATGTATTAATGGTCGGTGAGCTAAGAGAACTACAAAAAGAAAGTATTAGAAATCAAATTTTACTAGCTAAAGACGAGTTACAGATCAAATATATTGGGATACATAAACTTTTGTCTGGGAGATCGATTGCTCCTGAAGTAGAAACAGATGAATTAATTCCCACTACTTCTCCTTACTATAATTCAGATGAGGCTATCGAATTTTTAAAGTCCCATCATTTATCTTTATATGTGCAAGTTAGATATAATCAGATTGCCCAAGAAGAAGATGCATATTTAGAAAAACTCCACAGGTTCATTAAGCATTGCGTCATATTATTTGGATATAATTATGTTGAATCCTGGTGCATTATGATCACTGATGTTTTAGACAATACCTCTAATAACAAGGAGTTTGAAACGTTTTATCTTAAAATATACAAAATGCTAAAATCGAATATCCCAAACCTTCGAATAGGACTTTTTTTACCCTTCTCTTTTAAAAGTTCTACAATCAATAGTCAATATAATTGGGTATTACATCAAAGTGATCGTATTGATTTTATTGCATTTCAAGCTAATACACATGAAGTAGTTGATTATAAAGAACTTGGTGATACAAACTTTGATTTAGCTAAGAATTTTATTAAAGAAAAGACCGAGAAATTAAAGCGATTTTTAAAACATAATTATATAGAGAAACCACTTCATTTAATTTCTTGGAATACTATTTCGGGGAATACTCGTTTTACTAACGGTACCTTCTTTCGTGGGGCTTTAGTTTTTAACGATGCATTTAGTGTTTCCGATCAAATTGAAATGCTTGGGTTTTGGATTAACACAGAAACCCATGAAAAGAGCCTAGATATTAATAGCATCCCATTAGAAGGAATGGAAATGTTCCACTATTTTAACGGCAAACGACCAACGTTTTTCGCTATATCATTTTTCAACAGATTACGCGGTAATATCATCGCTAGCGGACCATTATATATCATGACAGAAAACGAATTAGGCTATCAGCTAGTCCTAATGAACACAACCATTACCAATCCATTTTTATCAATAGAAGATACATTTCTTCAAAAGTTAATGAAAGAAATACGGCTTACTATAAAGGGAATCCCTTGTGGGGAGTATCAAATTAAAAAGTTTACTTTTGATAAAGATCACGGTGCATTATATAAGATGTGGTGGGAATATAATAGTCAGCACGGAATTGATAAAGAAATAACAGACTATATTACACGTTTAAGTTACCCTTCCCTAAAAGTCTTTGATGAAACAATTGACGGAGAATGGTCGTTATACTCATATTTATCTGTTAATGCCATTCACTTTTTTGAAATACGAAAAGCATTTTTCTAACTCAATTCAGCTGATTGAATTCATCCTTAATAAAAAGTTAGTTCTAATTTCATGTGCTGAAAAACAAAATCACAACAAGGCCTCCTTTTTAAGGGAGGCTTTTTTAATTATCAACAAAAGGGAAAAACAACAGTCATTGTTAGTCTTTAGTTGTTATAAAACTAATCACACTAAGGAATAGTAAATTATTCGAGTCTTAATCAGGAGGTAGCACAATGGAAAATACTTATAAAGGTACAAACAAATTAATAACAGGTATCGTATTTGGTGTTATTACATTCTGGTTATTTG
>DATMFU010000207.1:0-12357 GCA_035556015.1 Niallia sp.
TAATGTGGTTGGCTAAATAATAGATTTAAGGGTGTTTCAAAGTAATCTTATGAAACACCCTTAACTTATTATTTGAGAGATACGTAAATAAAAACATGGATACAATACTTCTACCATTCCATTTTGTGCGAGAGATTTATCTTATTATTTTGCTATTTTTATAGAATGAATGCATAGACTAATAATGAAATGTAGTAATTTATTATTAATCCTAAGGGGAGATAGTATATGTCGGAAAAATTAAAAGTAGGTATTATTGGTTGTGGAGGAATTGCTAAGGGAAAGCATTTGCCTAGTTTATCAAAATTAGATTCGGTGGAAATAGTGGCTTTTTGCGATTTTGCTAAGGAAAGAGCAGAAGAAGCAGCTGCTGTGTATGGAGGAAAAGAAGCGAAAGTGTATTCTGATTATCAGGAGTTATTAAAAGATCCATCTATTGATGTTGTCCATGTATGTACTCCGAATAATTATCACTACGAAACGACAGTTGCAGCACTAGAAGCTGGAAAGCATGTCATGTGTGAAAAGCCAATGGCAAAAACGGCAGAGGAAGGACGCAAAATGGTGGAAGCTGCAAAGCGAACAGGAAAGAAATTAACCATTGGCTATCAAAATCGCTTCCGACCAGATAGCCAATATTTACATAAATTATGTGCTAACGGAGAACTTGGAGAGGTATACTTCGCGAAGGCCCATGCAATTCGTCGACGGGCAGTACCTACATGGGGCGTTTTCTTAGATGCAGAGAAACAAGGTGGAGGTCCTTTAATTGACATTGGGACACATGCACTTGATTTAACTTTATGGATGATGAATAATTATAAGCCTCAAGTAGTTATGGGTTCCACGTTTCATAAGCTAGGCAAGAAAGAGAATGCTGCAAATGCCTGGGGTTCATGGGATCCAGCGGAATTTCAAGTAGAAGATTCTGCATTCGGATTCATAAAAATGGAAAATGGAGCTACCATTATTCTTGAATCAAGTTGGGCTCTTAATACATTGGATGAAGATGAGGCAAAATGTACGCTTTCTGGTACAGAAGGTGGAGCAGATATGAAAGATGGCTTGCGTATCAATGGGGAGAGGTATGGTAAGCTATTTACTAAAAAAGTTAATTTAGAGTCAGATGGTGTTGCATTTTTTAGTGGGGAAAATGAAAGTGCAGCAGATTTAGAAATTAGACTATGGATAGATAGTATAATAAACGATACCGAACCAACTGTTAAACCAGAAGAATCCTTAGTCGTAACAGAAATACTAGAAGCAATTTATCAATCAGCAGAAACAGGAAAACCAGTATTCTTTAATAAATAATGGTGGAAATTCACTTATACATGGATTAAACGCTAGGATAACAAAGCAAAATTCCTATGCGTTTTTTTTTCGAAAATATTATTATAATAAGAAAAATTTTATCATTATGCTTTTTTGGATTTTTAGAAGGTTAACATCATAAGTATAGAGAATAAATCAATGAATAATAAATAGGTGGATCTCATCCGAAATACTGTATAACAAGGCGGATTTATTTGAGCCTTGTTATTCGGTTTGGTAAGGGAGCTAAACAAGGGGAAGGAAATGATAAATGCTGGAAAAATCAATTGGAGGCAAATAATGCTGAAAACATGGAAGGTTAAGAAGTAATAAGGAAAAAGAGTCTTATAAGTCAATTGTTAAAGTCCTCTCATAGCTTGAAAGTATCTTCATATACTGTACATTGATAAATTTAGTTTATCCATTTTGACCACAAACATTTGAAAGTGATTGGAGGAAGCAAAGTTGGATGAGAAAATTAATGCAAATTATCAATTAAAGGACACTGTAAGCTCCTACGATGATTTTAGTTACCACTCACACGACAAATATGAAATCTATTACTTCCATGAAGGCGATTGCAGATATTTAATTGGGGATAATATCTATCACTTACAACAAGATGATTTTATTATAATGAATGGTCTAACTCTACATAGAGCTTATCCAGAACCCGGTATTTCATATGAGAGAAGTGTAATTGAATTTTCCTCTGAATGGATAAAACCAATTCTAGATAATTTAAATGTACCAGAATTATTAAGTCCTTTTAATGATCAGAGTAATACGTTATTTCGGGGAATTGACAAGGCAGAACTAGAAGAAATGAAGGAATTAATAAAAAAGATAGCCAAGAAGAATGGAAGCCCATTGGTTGGTAAAGAAAATAAGATTGAAAATCGTTTGAAAATGGGCGAAATAACCACTTTATTAGTACAACTTCTATTTAAAATATTTGAAATAAGTAAACAGCATCCTGCAAAAATCTCCCCAATAGAAACAGAAAAAAACATGCATGTTAAGCGAATCATCTCGTGGATTGATACACATTTCCATAACCAAATTACTCTAGATAATATGGCTGATAATCTATTTATCAGTAAATATTATATGTCTAGAATATTTAAAGATGTTACTGGTTATACCATCATGCAATACTTAATGAGCTGCCGGATAAAACGTGCAAAATATTTATTGGAGATCTATCCAAATAAGTCCATTCTGGAAGTGGCTTTAGAGTCAGGTTTTGAAGATGCATCTCATTTTAGTCGTTTTTTTCGAAAACAAATGAAAATCACCCCTTCTGAATATCGTAATAATCGAGCAATCCTTACGAAGACAAGGAATACTAAATAAGTTCTTATAGGAAAATAGTATTTTTTCTTGCAGGAAATTAACTTTTAGTATATTTCATCGGTACTCTGTCTGAATAGAAAAAGTAGGGAGAGCAACATTATACAAATTCCTATCGATTTAACACAATTAGAATCATATCCATATAGAATAAGATAGTTTAAACTTTTCTTAGAAGTTGAGTTGTGACATAACTGAATGGTTTAGATATTAAACCATAAAAATTTATTTAGTTAGTAATAGAAAGGCAGTGATATAAAAATTTTTAGATATAATTGAAAGCGTTATCATATAAACGGAGTATATGTAGAGAATTCTATGAAAGAAAGGAGAATTTTATGGAAAATAACAGTATAGACGCAGAAAGAAATACAAGCCCTACTCCAGTCTCCGTCAATGCCATTACAAACGCTAAAGTAAAGAAGAAGAATAAAAGAAATTCACAATGGGCATGGTATATTTTCTTACTTCCAAGTTTTTTAGGTATTATCCTATTTATGGCCTATCCAGTAATAGAATCCCTACGATTAAGTTTTTATAAATCAAATGGAACGATTGAAACATTTACTGGCCTTGATAACTTCCGTAACGTTCTAACATCACGTCCTTTTTGGAATTCTGTATGGAATACATTTTTTATTGGGATATTCCAAGTCATCATTACTATTCCTCTAGGTTTTATTTTTGCTACATTAATTAACTCTGTGACGAGAGGGAAAAACTTTTTTAAAGTAATTTATTTCTTGCCAAACGTTACCTCCATTGTTGCAGCAGCTATGATTTTTCAATTTGTTTTCCACCCAGAAATGGGGATTGTCAATTTTGTGCTTGATACTTTCGGATTACCAACACCAGGCTGGTTTTCAGATCCATCCACTTCTAAATGGGGCATTATTCTCCTTGCGGTATGGCATTGGATTGGTTTTGTTATCATCATTTGTCTTGCAAATCTTCAAGCTATACCAACAGAAATGTATGAAGCGGCCAAAATTGATGGAGCATCTGGCATTCAACAATGGCTGTTTATTACCATTCCTAATATGACAGGGACATTTGCCTTTTTACTTATTACTGGCTGGATTGGGGCACTTCAACGTTTCAATGAAGTTTATGTAATTGGTGGGCCAAATGGTAGTCCTGCCAGATCCATTCAAACAATGGGAGCCTTTATTTATGAACGAGGTTTTACTGGATTTGAATTCGGAATCGCATCAGCTGCCACCTACGTTATGTTTATTATCATTTTAATCTTCACTTTTATTAATCTAAAAGTCTCGAAGATAAAAATATAGCTTTAGGAAGGAGGGCAAAAGATGAATAATTCCATCTCTATGAAAAAGAGTGAACGAATTACCTCGACTATTAAATTTCTATTTTTATTAATTTTTGGAATCGTACTTATGATGCCGTTTATATGGATGGTAAGCGTTGGGTTTGATAGGGAAGCGAATATTTCTATGCCATTTCCACCACGCTTAATACCAGAATCCATTTCGTCGTTTAACTATGGAATTGTTTTTGAGAACGGAAGGTTACTTCAATCTTATATTAACTCAGGAATCGTGACGGTAAGTTCGGTGATTTTGGGAGTATCTTCTTCCCTTCTAGCTGGGTATGCCTTCTCAAAAGGGAAATTTAAAGGGAAGAAAATTTTGTTTTTAATTGTTCTTTGTACCTTAATGATCCCAATGGAGCCAAGATTAATTCCATTATATAAATTGTTTAATAGTGTTGGTTTATTAAATACTTTTTGGCCACTGATTCTTCCCCATCTAATTAGTGGAATGCTGATTTTTCTTTGCAAACAGTTTTTTGATCAACTTCCAGATACTTTAAGAGAAGCTGCGCAAATTGATGGTGCTGGTGAGTTTAAGATTTTTTTTCGGGTATATTTGCCACTTGCAGGTCCAATTGCAGCAACGATGGTTATCTTGGCATTTATCTGGAGTTGGAATGACTTTTTATGGCCGTTAGTTGTTCTTAATAATCTAGATTTGCACACAGTTCCTCTATATTTAGCAAGTTTTTCATTGGAGAATGGTTCTAGTTTAGGTGGATTAACGATGGCTCTTGCTACAGTAAGTATCTTACCAATTATCATCGTTTATCTGTTTTTACAACGCTATATTATCCAAAGTATTGCACTAAGTGGGGTTAAGGGAGAATAGATTTCTAAGTTATTAGGAATTTCTATATCTTAATAAAAATAGGGGGCTAGACCATGCTTAATTTTAAGAAGCCAGCAACAATCATTTTACTTTTTATGTTGATTTTAAGTGCAGCACTAGTTGGGTGTAGTAAGAGCTCTGGAACATCTTCTGGCACGGATAAAAGTACCGGAGAATGGGCAGGGCAAGAAATTACCGTCATGATGATTGGTGATTTTGCGATGGATGATAAAACAGATCCGATTACAGGAGAGAAAGTAAAAGGTGTTAAGGTGTTAAAAGAAAAGTTTGAAAAAGAACATCCTGGTGCAACAGTAAAGTTTGTATTAATGCCATGGGAAGGATATACAGAAAAAACGCAAGCGATGATTACATCTGGTGAAGCAGATGTCTATCAAATGCCTGGTGTAGCTGATTTTGCTCCACAAGATGTACTTGAACCTCTTCAGCCTTGGATTGATAAAGATCCTGACTTTAATCTGGATAAATTCATAGATAACCAAGTGGATGGATGGAAAGTATTAGGACCAGATAGTAAAGATTTAGCTATTTATGGCTTGCCATTTTTAGGAGATACTCGCTTTATCTCCTATGATAAAAAGATATTTGATGATTGGGGAGTAGAATATTTATCTGACTATCCAACAATAGATGAAGTTGCAGAAAAAGCAAAAAAAATGACCGGGAAAAATCCAAAAACAGGGGAGAAAAACTATGGAATTTGGTTCCGTGGAGATTGGTCTTCTGCTTTCACACTTGTTGATTTAGCGGAAGGACAAAATGGTCAATGGGGAACTGGTTTTGCATGGGATGAAGTGAAATTTAATTTTGACTCCAAAGAAATGATTAATGGGTTAAATTGGTTACTTGATATGCAACAATATGCACCAAAAGGGCTTGTTAGCAACCAAGGAAATGAAAAATGGTTATCTAAAGATAATAATATTGCGATTATGTTGAACCAAGGACCTGGAGATACAGTGAAACCTGCTTATGCACAAGGTCTTGGCGACCGTATCGGTATTGCCCAAGAATTTAAAAATGAAGAAGGTAAAGGCGGATTATTTGCTGGTAGTCCAATTGCAATTGCTAAGGATAGTGAAAATAAAGAACTAGCATGGGAATGGTTAAAATTTGCTACAGATGATTTTGTACAAAAATATGTTTATGATGAGCTTGGTTTAGTACCAGCAATTAAATCTGCAACTGAATGGGATAGTGTAAAAGAACAACCATTAATGTTAAAAGTGTTTGAAGCAATGGAAACACCAGTGACGCCAAGATATCCTTGGGGATCTTCACAACCAAGATTTATCTTAACTTCAGAGATTGAAGCAGCATTAACAGGTAAAAGAAGTGCAGAAGATGCGTTGAAAAAAGCGCAGAAAGAAAGTACAGAATGGGTAGAAAATCGTTAAACTTTCTACCCGGATTGGAGAAGCTGAGTAAGGGTCACTTTGCCAATATAATAGTTTGCTAGGAGGGTGATTTGAAAAAAGAAGTAACTGTTTATCCAAGTGATGGATGTATACAGTTACTTCTTTTCATAATGAAGGGTCTAAAAACAGTTTGTTACATTTAAAAAGAATGAAAGGGAGAGTGTTCTATGCTAAAGATTGCAATTATCGGACTTGGAGATATTTCAAGAATTCATCTATCCGCTATTAAAGCTAATCCTCATGCTGAATTAGTGGCTGTTTGTGATAGTGATGCAACGCGTAAAGAGGTTGTTCCAGATATAAAATTCTACACCGATTATCAAGAGATGCTAGAAACAGAAGTACTTGACTGTGTACATATTTGTTTACCACATTATCTTCATTATCCGGCTACAAAAGCATGTGTTGAACATGGTGTACATGTATTTCAAGAGAAGCCACTTGCTCTAAATACAGAAGAAGGGCTAGAACTTGTAAAGTTAGCAGAGGAGAACAAAAACGTCAAAGTATGTATTTGTTTTCAAAACCGATTCAATGAATCATTTGAAAAATTAAAAGAAATGGTAGATAGAGGGGAATATGGAAGGATTGTTGGAATAAAGGGATTAGTTACATGGGCAAGACCTAAGTCTTATTATGATGAGAAACCGTGGAGGGGCAAACTGAAATATGCTGGTGGAGGGGTAATGATCAATCAATCCATCCATACCCTGGATTTAATGCAGCTACTTGGTGGAGGAATCTCATCAATTAGAGGTTCTGTCGATCAGCTATTAGATTATGGGGTGGAAACAGAAGATACTGCATCTGCCTCTATTAAATTTAAAAATGGTGTAACAGGATTCTTTTTTTCAACCATTGCGAACGGAAATAACTCTAGTGTGGAGCTACAGGTCATATTGGAAAAACAAAAATTGACTATAAAAGATAGTATTCTAACAATGCTAGATGAAAATGGGAAAAAAGTTGCTTTGATAGAAGACACTAAAATGCCAGGATCCAAATTTTATTATGGTGCAAGTCATCTAAAATTAATCAATAAATTTTATGCATGCATACTAGATGATACAGAGGATTATGTTCATGTTAAAGATGCTCTTCCTTCTATTCAAATAATTGATTTGATTGTCAAGTCTTCTCAATTAAAAAAGGAAATCAAAATAGATAGCAAGAACCTAGTTCTATAAAGAGTGCAAAATAACTAATTGATAGAAAGGAGAAACAATATGGCCATTATTAATGTAGGAATAATCATGAACGGAGTTACAGGAAGAATGGGAACGAATCAACATTTGATTCGTTCCATTGTTGCCATTCGTGAGCAAGGCGGAGTTGTTTGTCAAAATGGGGATGTCATTATGCCTGATCCAATACTAGTAGGAAGAAATGAAGATAAACTTAAGAAATTAGCAAATGTTCATCACATAAATCGTTGGAGTACAAATGTAGATGAGTGTCTAGCTGATCCTAAAAATATCATCTATTTTGATGCACAAACGACAGTTAGACGTGCTGAAGCTATTCGTAAAGCAATAAAAGCAGGAAAACATATTTACTGTGAGAAACCAACAGCTACTAGTTTAGAAGAATCATTAGAACTTGCCCGCTTGGCATATGAAGCGGGAGTGAAAAATGGAGTAGTTCAGGATAAATTATTCCTTCCAGGTCTTCTGAAATTAAAGAGATTGATTGATTCAGGATTTTTCGGCAAAATTCTTTCCGTTCGAATGGAGTTTGGTTATTGGGTATTTGAAGGAGATTGGCAAACTGCACAGCGTCCATCATGGAATTATCGAAAAGAAGACGGAGGCGGTATTATTGTCGATATGTTTGCACACTGGAGATATGTGTTAGACAATCTATTTGGAAAAGTTCGGGGCGTTTCTTGTATGGGAGCAACGCATATTTCAAATCGTGTGGATGAGCAAGGGAAGATTTATACAGCTACTGCAGATGATGCAGCATATGCAACATTGGAATTAGAAAATGATATTATCGTGCAAGCAAACTCTTCCTGGACAGTACGTGTAAATCGTGAAGATCTATTAACTATTCAAGTAGATGGGACAGAAGGAAGTGCTGTTGCAGGATTAAGAGAATGTAAGACTCAACATCGTGTGAATACACCAAGACCAGTGTGGAATCCAGATATTCCAAATCCCTTTTCTTTTCAAGAACAATGGCAAGAGATGCCAACGAATGACGTATATGATAATGGCTTTAAGGTTCAATGGGAATTGTTTTTAAAGCATATTGTGTTGGATGAAGAGTTCTCATGGGATTTATTAGAGGGAGCAAAAGGAACCCAATTATCAGATCTTGCCTTGCAATCATGGAAGGAAAGACGTTGGATAGATGTACCAGAATTAACGATTGGGGGGACAATAAATGGGGAAAAAGTTGAGGCTTCTAAGAGCTAATGGTTCTATGGAATTTTATCAACCAGGGAATGCAAAAATTTTTGATGTCCCTTTAAACAAGTTTCAAAGTCGGATTGCCTTCTCCGCAGCACATGTTGTGTGCGATCCACTAGCAATAGGTGATCCATTAGGAAACCCTACGATTTCTTGGGAAGATACTTTGTCTTATCGCCGTTATCTTTGGTCTATGGGACTTTCCGTTGCAGAAGCAATGGATACCGCGCAACGAGGAATGGGGCTTTCATGGGAGAATGCCAAGGAATTAATTAAACAATCTAGTAGGGAAGCACTTGCAGTTGGAGGAAGAATCGCAAGTGGGGCAGGAACCGATCATTTAATACCGAATAGTCCATACACTATAAGTCAAATACAAGCTGCCTATGAAGAACAATGTGATTTCATAGAAAAACAAGGTAGTCAAATTATTTTAATGGCAAGTCGTGCGTTAGCAGCAAATGCAAGTGGACCAGAAGATTATGAAACAGTCTATCGAAATATTTTAAGACAAACTGCAGAACCAGTTATCCTTCATTGGTTAGGGGATATGTTTGATCCTTTATTAACTGGATACTGGGGACAAAAGAAATTAGATGACGCAATGAAAGTTTGCTTAAATATCATCTGGGAAAACAAGGAAAAAATTGATGGGATTAAGATTTCTCTATTGGATGCAGAAAGGGAAATTGAAATGAGGAGAAAGTTGCCTGAAGGTGTAAAAATGTACACTGGCGATGATTTTAATTATCCTCGATTAATACAAGGAGATCAAGAAGGATTTAGTCATGCACTGCTTGGCATTTTTGATGCAATTGCCCCAGCAGCTGCCGCAGCACTATCTGCTCTTGATGAGGAGGATTTAGCACAATATTCCTCTATATTAGAGAAGACAGTTCCGCTATCTAGACATATTTTTCAAACACCTACTTATTCGTATAAAACAGGAATTGTATTTATGGCTTACTTGAATGGTCATCAGAATCATTTTCGAATGATAGGTGGAGCAGAGAGTGCAAGATCCATAGCATATTTATCGGAGCTCTTTGTTTTAGCAGATCAAGCAGGTTTATTATTACATCCTTATTTAGCATCAGAAAGAATGGAACTTGTTTTGAAATTGTCTGGAATTGAATAGAAGGAGGGCTATATGAAAAAGTTACAATCCATTGAGCGTATAAGTTTAAATCAAATAACGACAGGAAATTGGAATCTCCAGCAGGCTGTTGATGGATGTGTTCGTCAGGAAATACCATCTATAGCAATATGGAGGCATCGAGTAGAAGAGATTGGCTTAAAGAAAAGTAAGCAGATCGTTCAAAATGCAGGACTTCAAGTTTCCAGTCTCTGTCGGGGTGGAATGTTTCCAGCAGCTACCAAAATCGAACGTCAAAAAAGAATAGATGATAATAAGCGGGCAATAGAAGAAGCAGCTGAACTAGGGACAGATACGCTAGTGCTTGTATGTGGACCTGCACCAGATAAAGATATAGCAGAAGCAAGAAAAATGGTTGCAGATGGTATCGAGCAAATTGTTCCATTTGCGATAGAACATGGAATTAAAATCGGGATTGAAGCACTTCACCCGATGTATGCTGCTGAAAGAAGTGTTATTGTTACGCTAAATGAAGCGAATACGATCGCAGAAAGTTTCCAGCCAGAACATGTGGGAGTTATAGTAGATGTATTTCATGTATGGTGGGATCCAGATCTGTATAATCAAATTGCACGTGCCAAAGGCCGAATATTAGGATTTCATGTGTCTGATTGGATTGTTCCAACTCCTGATTTGTTAATGGGACGTGGAATGATGGGAGATGGTGTAATCGATATAAGGAAAATTAGAAATGCAGTAGAAAATGCAGAGTACACTGGTCCTATCGAGGTAGAAATATTTAATGAAACGATTTGGAATAGACCTGGAGATGAAGTGTTAATAGAAATGAAATCGCGTTTCTTAGAGTATGTGTAATAGAAAATAAGCATCAAACAATTAATATAGCAATTTGAGTAAAAAATGGTTAGATACTGAACAATTTCAATTAGGTAAGTCAAATATTTTCCCGTTATGATAAATGTAAAGCTATTATTCTTTAATACAAAAAGGAGAGAATCAAATGAGAAATAAATTCGCAGCTCAATTGTATACATTACGAGAAGAATTAAAAAGAGGGATTACACCAGTATTTAAAGAACTGAAAGCAATGGGCTGGGCTGGAGTTCAGTTGTCTGCGCTTCCTCCAGGCTATGATCCCGAAGAAGTTGCAGCGGCACTGAAAGAAAATCAATTAGGAACAGCTGGGATACATATTTCCATCAATCAGCTAGAATCACAGCTTGATACTGTACTAGAGGAAGTGAGTTTATATCAAACTAAAGATATTGTTTGCCCCTATCTTCCTGAAGAATTAAGATCGGTAGAAGGTTATAAGAAAGTAAAGGCTTTATTGAATGAAGTTGCTGCTAAAGCACCAGGCTATCGCATCAGCTATCATAATCACGCATTTGAGTTTGATACAGAGATAGATGGGAAGTCTTCACTAGAATACTTATTAGATCCAACAGAAGAAAATAAGATTTTAGCAGAAATTGATGTGTTCTGGGTGAAAAAAGGAGGAAGAGATCCAGTTCAATTTATAAATAACTACGCTCAAAGAATGCCGATTATCCATTTGAAAGATATGACTAATGATGATAGACAAACATTTGCTGAAGTTGGTACAGGTGTGATTGATTTTGTACCTATCTTGGACTGGTGTGAAAAATCAGGCGTAGAATGGTATGCGGTGGAACAAGATATTTGCCCAGGAAACCCAATGGATAGTCTTCAAACAAGTCTGGAAAATTTAAATAAACTAGCTAAACAATATAAATAGAACATTCTTTTGATAGTATAACCAATTAAATGAAAACGTTACCGTTGAATAAGGAGTTGAAAACTTTGGAAAAGGTCAAGATTGGGATTATCGGTATTGGCAATATGGGAAGCTCCCATGCGATTTATCTTAATAACGGAGAGGTAGAGGGAGCAGAGTTAACTGCTGTCTGTGACCACAATCCAGAAAGATTAAAGTGGGCAAAAGAAAATTTAGGTGAAAATATTCAAACCTTTGATCATGCAGATGCATTTTTCGAATTAGCGGATATTGATGCAGTAATAGTTGCGACACCACATTATGACCATCCACCTTTAGCCATTAAATCTCTTGAAAAAGGGTTCCATGTTTTAGTGGAAAAACCGGCTGGTGTTTATACCAAAAATGTACGTGAAATGAATGAGGTTGCAGAGAAAAGTGGAAAAGTATTTGGGATTATGTTTAATCAGCGAACAAATCCCTTGTATCAAAAGGTTAGAGAACTTGTACAAAGTGGAGAGATAGGTGAAATCAAACGTACGAATTGGATTATCACAAATTGGTATCGCTCTCAAAGTTATTATGATTCAGGTGGCTGGAGAGCAACTTGGGCAGGAGAAGGTGGCGGAGTATTGTTAAATCAAGATCCTCACCAGCTTGATTTATGGCAATGGACGAGTGGATTAATGCCAAAACGTGTTCGGGCATTTTGTGGGTTTGGTAAGTTTCATGATATAGAAGTGGAAGATGATGTAACTGCATATGTGGAATATGAAAATGGTGCAACAGGGGTATTTGTTACTTCTACAGGTGA
>DATMFU010000208.1:0-5740 GCA_035556015.1 Niallia sp.
ACATTTGATTCAATCCACTTACGTCTTGGCTCTACTTTATCCCCCATAAGTGTAGTGATTCGTCTTTCTGCTCTTGCTATATCATCGATTCTTACTCGAATTAATGTTCTTGTATCTGGGTTCATTGTAGTATCCCAAAGCTGGTCTGCATTCATTTCCCCTAGACCTTTGTAACGTTGTAAAATGTATCCTCTTCCGACTTTATTGATGGCATCTTGTAGATCATCATCGCTCCAAGCATACTCAATTACTTCTTTTTTTCCTGTTCCCTTACTTACTTTATATAGAGGAGGAAGTGCTATATAAACCTTGCCTGCTTCAACAAGTGGTTTCATATAACGATAGAAAAACGTTAATAAAAGTACTTGTATGTGAGCACCATCTGTATCTGCATCTGTCATGATAATAACTTTATCATAATTAGAATCATCTACATTGAAGTCGGCACCAACACCTGCACCAACAGCATGAATAATCGTATTTATTTCTTCATTTTTAAAGATATCAGATAGCTTTGCTTTCTCTGTATTAATAACTTTCCCACGTAAAGGCAGTACTGCTTGGAAACGTCGATCTCTTCCTTGTTTAGCCGATCCACCAGCAGAATCTCCTTCCACCAAATATAATTCATTTTTTGATGGGTTCTTCGATTGAGCCGGAGTTAGTTTTCCAGAAAGTACGGTTTCTCCACGTTTACGTTTTTTTCCGCTTCTTGCCTCTTCACGTGCTTTTCGTGCAGCTTCTCTTGCATGAGCTGCTTTAATTGACTTTTTAATCAAGAGTGTACTAATTTCAGGGTTCTCTTCGAAAAAGTAAGCTAAGTGTTCAGAAACAACTGCATCTACAGCAGATCGAGCTTCGCTTGTCCCTAACTTTCCTTTTGTCTGTCCTTCAAATTGAAGTAAATCCTCTGGAACACGTACAGAGACTATAGCAGATAATCCTTCTCTAATATCAGATCCATCTAAATTTTTATCTTTTTCCTTTAACAAGTTCACTTTACGAGCATACTCATTAAACATACGTGTCATGGCAGATTTTGCTCCTGCTTCATGAGTTCCGCCATCTTTCGTACGAACATTGTTTACAAATGAAAGTACATTTTCAGAATATCCGTCATTAAATTGAAATGCATAATCCACTTCAATTCCATTACTTTCTCCTTCTAAACTGATAACTGGATGAAGGGTATCCTTCTCTTCATTTAAATATTCAACAAATGCTTCAATACCATTTTCGTAATAAAAAGCCTTATGTTCTTCTGTTCTTTCATCTATAATTTCAATTCGTAAGCCTTTTAGCAAAAATGCTGATTCTCTTAATCGCTCACATAATGTTTCAAAATTATAAGTAGTCGTAGAAAAGATAGTTTCATCTGGTTTAAAGTGGATAGTCGTACCAGTTTGATTTGTCTTTCCGACTTTTTCTAGTGTTGTTACCGGTTTACCACCGTTTTCAAAACGTTGTTCATATACAAATCCATCACGCTTAATTTTCACTACAACCCAACTGGATAATGCGTTAACTACAGATGCACCTACTCCGTGTAAGCCTCCACTAGTTTTGTAACCGCCTTGTCCAAATTTCCCTCCAGCATGAAGAATGGTAAAAATAACTTCAGGAGTTGGTTTCCCGATTTTATGCATTCCAGTCGGCATTCCTCTTCCTTTATCTTGCACACTTATTGAATTATCGCGGTGAATTTTTACAATAATGGTATCTCCAAATCCAGCCAGTGCTTCATCGACTGCGTTATCTACTATTTCATATACTAAATGATGCAATCCTCTTGAATCTGTACTTCCGATATACATACCAGGACGTTTTCGGACAGCTTCTAAACCCTCTAATACTTGAATAGCATCATCATTATATTCAAATGGTTGCTGATTTTTCGCCACTGACATACCCCTTTCACTTCTACAAATCCGACACGTTATCTTTCTATGTATCATGTCGAACAATTGTTTATGTATTCGTCCAATAAACAAATATTCCTCTAAAAAGATTAAAATTTTATAAAAGAAGTTTGTTTTTCTTATTAGACGAGTTTAAAAAGAAGGCATATTATCTACCTTCTTTTCTAAAACAAACCTATTGTTTTATTACAGGCAATCCTTCTAAACAGTTGTTTACATCTATAACAGAACATTTGTTCTAGCAATCGAATTGTAGCACATTTTTTCATTTTTTGATACTTTTCCATGTAACTTATCATTCTTTTTTTCCTGGTAGAATCAATATTATACCAACTTAAATTAAACCAAAAGAACTTTTTTATATAGTTGTTTTTCAAACATTCCTATATTATGTTAACACAGATTCTTTAGAAAAACGAATAGCATTATGAAGATTTACTGCCATAGTTAAACAAAAACAGGAATCATTTTCGCTAATAAAAAGGGGGAAACGTTAGCTTTCTGACAATGAATAATCCAATTAATACAATAGAAAAAGGGTCAGCACTCACCATGCATTATACCTATATCACAGTAATAGTTAAAAAGGATTAATAACTATTACTAGTGCGATAATGCACGAAAGAACAGACCCTTAAAAAATCATTCTATTATTTATTTTGTTAGTGCATGCTCCACTTTAATACAACGATTCATAATGACGGTATAGCCTTTTTCTTTTAAACGAGTATAAGTTTCTTCATGTTCAAGTCCTAATTGAGCCCAAAAAACATCAGCATCTATTTTTTCAAATTCATCTGCCACTTCTGGTAGAAATTCTGATCGTCTAAATACATTAACAATATCCACATGTCCTTCAATATCTGAAAGTTTTTTCACTGCCTTAATACCTAATACTTCATCTACAGTTGGATTAACTGGAATAATTTCATAACCTGCATTTTGCATAGCTTGTGAAACCATATATGAAGTTCTATCTGGGTTATCACTTAAACCTACAACAGCAATGCGTTTTGCATTTTTCAAAATCTCCCCAATTTCTTCACGACTTGGATTAACAATTGTCATGTAAAACACTTCCTTTCCATATTTGTTAACTTTCCCAATACTACTACATTAAAACCCATAACAGACTTAATCTATTCAGATAAGCATAGAATAGCAAATTTCACCTACTTAATAAAAGCATCCGGTAGATAGTTCACAAAAAGTATATTTCTAAAGATACTTACTGCCTTCTCTTATACTTAGTTTTGCTAGTTCATTTTCTGTGATAAATTTACGAACAGAGTCTGGATTCGTTTTTGAATACTCTCGTAAGACCCAACCAATCGCTTTTTGAATAAAAAATTCCTTACTATCTGCGTTTAACAATATATATCGATAAAGCAGATTCTCATCTGTTTCTGTTTTATATTTTAACTGAAATAATATAGCAGCCCGACGAAGCCATAAATTCTCTGATTGTACCCACTTATCTATTGTTTCGGGTATTACATTTGGATGCTTTTTTGCAATTTCTCCAACAGCTTTTGGACTTAGACTATCTACTGTATCCCACCATGATTTTGTTGTTATTAACTTTTCAATAAAAGGTAAATGTTGTTCATCCAATTTTTTTAATGACTTGTTTAAATAATCTAATGCAGCATATTGGTATTCTCGTTTGTCTTTCTCCCATAATGCCTCTATAAGATCTAGTTGAATATCCGCCTTTAATATACCTGTAGTAGAAAATATCTGTCTCATCAACTCTCTTCTTAAAGGTGTTTTTATTCCAAGAAATGAGAAGTGATTCTTCATATATTTAGCCATAGGAACAGCATTTTCAAGGTTTCGATTATTTTCGAATAACCAAATCAATTGTTCTAAAACATGCTTTGTATCATTCATTTGTATGTTATTCACCTCTTCTAATTATGCTTGTATGTAAAGTATACACTGTGTAATCCGTTCTTCAAAAAATGTACAACAATTTGATATTACCACATAGAAAAACCTCACTTTCATTTTGATATGCTCCCCTTTAGGTAGACAGATTAAAAAATAAAAATCTGGCTGCTTATGGGGGAGTATTTGTTATGTCCAAAAGATCTTACTCTGCAGAAGAGAAATACGAGATATTAAAGGAATTAGATGAGCATTATTCAACATATGATCTTGGGTCAAAATATAACGTGCATTATTCAACGATTTTGGAGTGGAAACACAAGTATGATAAGTATGGTTTGGAAGGTCTAAAAGAGTCTTCTACTTGGAAAAAATATTCTAGTGAATTGAAGCTAGCTGCCATTAGAGATTGTCTGTCTGGGAAGTATTCTATACGTGAGGTTGCTAGATTGTATGAAATATCGGATGCTTCTGTCCTCAGAGGTTGGATAAAGAAGTATAATAGTCATAGAGATTTAAAGGATACGTCAAAAGAAAGGACGAACTCTATGACTAAGGGAAGAAAAACGACTTGGGAAGAACGAATAGAAATTGTACTAGATTGCTTGGGGAACGGAAAAGATTATCAAGAAGCAGCTAATACTTATAATGTTTCTTACCAACAAGTCTATCAATGGGTTAAGAAGTACGAAGATGGCGGAGATGAAGCGCTAAAAGATAAACGTGGTCATAAGAAAGAAGAAGCTAAGCTAACTCCAGAAGAGAAAATCAACCTTCACATGAAAAAGTTAGAAAGAGAAAATGAACGGTTACGTGCGGAGAATTTGTTCTTAAAAAAGTTAGAGGAGATCGAAAGGAGGCGAAAATAAGCCAAATCCAATTTGAAGATAAGTATATCGCTATTCAGGAGCTTCATGAAAAAGAGAATTTAAGCATTAGTTTACTTTGTCAAATTGCCGATATTGCACGATCTGCATACTATAAGTGGCTAAATCGTACTCCCTCATCCAGAGAAATACTGAATAAAGAAATCATCAACGAGATGAAAACTCTCCATGAAAAAGTTGATGGCATATTTGGTTATCGTCAAATGACCCTTCACATGAATAGAAAGTTCGAGGAGAAACTTAATCATAAAAGAATCTATCGGTTGATGAGATTGGCTGGATTACGCTCTGTCATTCGTATCAAGAAGAAGCAATATAAACGCTCTATACCTCAACATGTGGCAGAAAATACATTAAATCGGGAATTTACTGCGGAAAAGCCAAATGAAAAGTGGGTTACAGATGTAACAGAATTTAAGTATGGCCAATCAAAGAAGGCTTATTTAAGTGCGATTCGTGATCTTTATGATGGATCAATTGTAAGTTATGTTTTAGGACATTCCAATAATAATCAACTTGTATTCAAGACGCTTGACCAAGCTACAGTATTATTGGATGGGGAGAATCCTCTTATCCATAGTGATCGTGGGTTCCAGTACACTTCAAAAGGATTTAAGCGTAAGATAG
The DNA here is from genome assembly GCA_035556015.1 of Niallia sp. Lineage (GTDB taxonomy): Bacteria > Bacillota > Bacilli > Bacillales > Cytobacillaceae > Niallia. The sequence continues at coordinate 5,324 of DATMFU010000208.1, forward strand.
ATGCGGTAAAGATGACGCAAAGTATGTCACGTGTAGGTCGGTGTATTGATAATGGACCAATGGAATCTTTTTGGGGAACACTGAAATGTGAGAAGTATTATTTACATCAATATAAGACCTTTGAGGAGCTTTCTCTTGCGATAGATGAATACATCCATTTTTATAATTATGATAGATACCAAAAACGATTAAACGGCCTTAGCCCTATGGAATATAGAGCTAAAGCCGCTTAAATCATTTTTATTATTTCCACTGTCTACTTGACAGGGGGCAGTTCATAATCTTGGAGGGCTTTAGTCATTTAACGACTTTAAAATTGCCGTGGTTTGGAATGTCGGTAGGTAAGCTGGAATGTAAATAATCCTTCCATAAAAAAGGAACTGTTTCGGGTGTTTCGAATAAAATTGGCCGATTTTT
>DATMFU010000209.1:0-8696 GCA_035556015.1 Niallia sp.
CTCTGCAGATGGAGACACGGAAACGCGAATTAGACAACATAGTAATGCAGTTTCAGCTGCAGAACGTGCAGGTGTGAAATTTATTGCTTATACGAGTATTGCTAATGCACAAGACAGCACAAACTTCCTTGCAGAAGTTCATAATGCAACAGAAAAGGCAATCGAAAAAACCGGTATTCCTTATTCTTTCTTGCGTAATAACTGGTACTTAGAAAATGAATTACCGAGCATCCAAGGTGTTCTTGCTGGAGCTCCATGGGTAACATCGGCTGGTAACGGCAAAGTTGGCTGGGCATTACAGCAAGATTACGCTGAAGCTGCAGCAGCAGTATTAAGTGGTGAAGGGCATGAAAATACCATTTATGAGCTTTCAGGAAAACTATTGAGCCAAGAAGAATTTGCTTCTGCCCTTAGTAAAGTAATCCAAAAGGAAGTAAAAGTACTTACAGTCGATGACAATACTTATGCCGAAACAATGAAAGCTGCAGGGATTCCAGATTTTGTAGTCCCAATGCTAGTGAATATTCAAAAAGATATACGTGAAGGTACTTTAGAAGTAGTGAGTAATGATTTTGAAAAACTGCTAGGAAGACCTGCTACAGGTATTGTGGAAGGAATTGCACAACTTGTCTAGAAGATAGAACAAGAAGCTCTGAGCTTTAAGCTTAGAGCTTCTTTTCATTGATGCATCCTATTAATCTCCCCCACCACTGCAGCTTGAGCAGCTAGAACATGAACTATCGGAGGAGCAAGAATGAGAATTACAAGAGTGACCTGATCCACAACTCGTACAGCTACTAGTTGTATTATCCTTACTAATATTCATAAAACTTTCAAACTCATCATAATGAAAATAAGATACAGATAAGAAAGGTACAAGCATTTTGTTATAGTTTTCTTCCTTTTTACTCTTTTTCATCTTAGCTTGAATGGCACTTCTATCACTATTGTTAATCTGATTTACTGTTTTTTTCATAGATGATATAAGGGATTGTACTGTTTTCGTATATGGAGTATCACTTTTAAAGTATTTTTCTACTAATATATCTTCTGGTAAGTTTTTAAACTCTTCCATGATGGATGGATGTACTGGATGCCTAAAAAAGCCTTTATAAAGATGAATATTCTCTTTTCTAATGTAAAATAATTCTGCATATAACCAATCAAAAAAACCTCGTAAATCAGGATTGGATTTTCCCTTTACGTTTGGACTATGATGCAACGTATTCCCTAGATATTTCCTAGAAAACTCATCATATTCGCGGGTAAACATAAGCATCTGATGCCAAAGTTCATCGACTTTCTCACTAAACATTGGCGCCTCTTTTAATAGAGCAGTAAAAATAAAATACCGTTTTAGATCGACTAAGCGCCATTCATACTCGTTTTCCTTTAGCCTAATCTCTCTCCTTACTCTTTCTTCCACATCATTCATATAACTTAACTTAAGGGAATCCTCAAGATGATTACTTACATTTTTTAATCCTTTAATTGGTTTTATATCTACTGTTTTTGGTGATAATTCAAATTTAAAAGAAAGTTTTTTGGATAAAAATATACTAAACCAAATTACTGCAACAAGTAGGAGTAACCAAATCATACTATTCCCCCATTCCATTATTAATCGCAAGCTTTGATACCTAATTGTTTTAACCCATATGGTACAGGATTAATTACTATACGAGATACATAATAAAAAGGTTTCCCTTTCCTCATTATTTATTAAAAACAATGTTTAGTCCTTGAAAAGGCAGAAGTATGCTCGCTTACTTACCGGAAATGTTTACAATAGAAAAAGCCTTGCTAAATGCAAGGCTTTTATATATGTACTATTACTATTATACTCGTAAAGATCCACGAAATCCCCTTGAGGCATAATAAGAGTCCGCTCCATTGTGATAAACAAAGACAGTATCATAACGATAATCACAAAAAATAGCTCCACCGAGTTTTCGTATACGCTCAGGGGTCTGCACCCAACTTGACGTTTTTCTATCAAATTTCCCGAGTTTTAAAAGATCTCGATATTGGTCTTCTGTTAATAATTCAATTCCCATAGAAGTAGCCAAATCAATAGCACTATTTTCTGGCTTATGTTTTTTTCTTGCCTCCAATGCCTCACGGTCATAGCAAAGACCTCTGCGACCTTTTGGACTCTCTGCTGAACAATCATAAAAAATATACTCATCTGTTGATTCATCATAACCAACAACATCTGGCTCACCTTGTGTCACTTCCATCTCATTTAGTGTCCAGAGTTTTTCTGCATTTTTTTCAAGCTTAGCTTGCACGTACTCCCATTCCATGCCTTCATGGCGTTCCATATTTTTTTCAAAACGAGTTTTCAATATGCTAAGTAGTTCTTCTCGATCTTCTAAAGACAACTCTTTATTCTTTGTCATATTCGATTTCTCCTTTGAATTGTTAACTATAAATAAATTCCATAAAAAACGAAACGTTCCTTCTTTATTAATCTAGCATGTCCATATTTCACTTTATAGAAACATATAGGATAGTAAAAGACTTTCACCTATCTTCATAATAAAATACTTCTCCTTTACTTAGCTCCAATTCCTTTCCATTTATCACTACTTTACTATTACTTTTCCAATCTACTGAAACGATGTTTGTTTCCTTTTCGAGATAAATGCTTCTTTTAAACCAAAGGGCGCCTTGAAGTTCCCCTCTTATTCCATAGGTGCCGGTTGCACCTTCATCCCATCTATAAAAATCAATTACATAATGTCCGTCTTCTGATTTTACAGTCTTAAATAGCTCATTTCCTCCTAGAAAATGACTAATTAAAATGGAAATAACAAGTACAATACATAATAATAATGACAAGATGATAGAAAAAAAACTTCTCCCTATGGACTTCCAACTTCTTCTCTCTTTGATGCCTATTATTCCTAACATCAAACAAATAGCACTCCCTATTAATAAAAAATAGTTTGAAGGAGATACCAGCCATTTATGATCTATTAAAGCATAAAGAGAATAACATGAAATACCGAGACAAAACAAAGTGAAATAGAATGCAATCTGATTTAATTTCCCTACCATTTTGATTCCTCTCCCTCCAAATATTGATAAATTCTATAATAGGTATTAAAACTTAAGTGCATTACTATTAAAGGTATAGTAATTGTAATATACTCCCTGCACCCTTTCCAACAAGTTTTTCCAATTTTAGCTTTTTCTTTTCTTGGACTAAGGGTGTTCAAAAGTTTATTCCAACAAAAAACCCCGTAAAAATTAGATGTTGTCTAACTTCTACGGGGCAATTCAAGATTAAGATCGTTTTTATTATTAGAATGCTGGAATAGCAGTCTCGTCATAATTTTCTTTTAAAAATTCTTTTACTTCATCACTTGTCATTGCTTTTGCTAATTTTTTAATAGCATCAGAATCTGCATTATCTTCTCGTGCAACTAATGTAATCGCAAAATCATTTTCCACGCCTTCTGTTAGAAGAGCATCACTTTTTGGAGTTAAACCAAGTGGTGCTGCATAAGCAGGTGTCATAATAACTGCATCTGCATCATCATATGATCTTGCTAACATTAATAAATCTACTTCCTTAAACGTATAGTTATTAGGATTATCCTTAATATCTGCTAAAGTATAATAGTTTCCTTCTTTTTCTCCTAAAGTAATAACTTTATGTTGAGCCAATAATGATAAAGAACGGTCGATATTAGAAATATCATTTGCTATCGCTATAACAGAATCCTTCGGTAAATCTTCTATTTTCTTATATTCTTTGGAATATAAGCCATAGTTAGCAAAGTAGATAGGTGTTATTGGCACTAGTTTTGCATCATTACTACGATTAAACTCCTCCATATAAGGAACATGTTGGAAGAAGTTTGCATCCACTTCTTTCGCAGCTAAAGCTGTATTCGGTTGTACATTATCGCTTAGGACCACTATTTCTAGGTTGATGTTTTCTTTTTCAAGCTTTGGTTTTACTAACTCTAATATTTCTGTCATTGGTGGAATTAAAGAAGCTACTTTTAATGTTACTGTTTCATCAGACTTTGGTGTATCTTCCTTCTTTTTATCTTCACTTGATTGACTACAAGCTCCTAATAAAAAGGCAGCTATAATAGTAAGAAAAAATATTTTTTTCAATTTCTAATCCTCCTGTTTTTTTACCTTTTATCTATTATTCTTGATATAGTTGTACCCGCAAATTGGATAAACTGTACCAGTATTACCATAATAATAATCATATATATCATTAAGTCTGTCTTAAATTGTTGGTATCCATAACGGATAGCAAAATCTCCAATACCTCCACCACCAACTACCCCCATGATAGTGGAATAGGATATAAAACTGATGATAGAAGTTGTTAACCCTAAGACAAGGCCAGACCGAGCTTCTACAAAGAGAAACTTAAAAATAATCTCTCGGACTGATGCCCCCATTGATACGGCTGCTTCTATAACACCTTTTGGCACATCCAATAAAGATTGTTCCACTAAACGAGCATAATGGGCAATAGCAATAATAGAAAGTGGTACCGTTGCAGCCGCTGTACCTAATGCTGTTCCGATAATAAGCCTTGTGAATGGTATTAGAAACACAACTAATAATAAAAATGGGAACGAACGAATAATATTAACCAATAAATTCAAGATAGAAAACACAACTGGATTCTCCATCAATTTTCCCTTTCTACTAAGAAAAAGCCATGTTCCAACTGGCAATCCAATTATAATCGCTGCTAGGATGGAAATTCCAACCATAATAAATGTTTGGCCAATGGACCTCCATATCTCATCTTCATATTGCAGTAAAATTTCAGGCATGAAATTCACCGCCTTTTCCTAACTGCTCCACAAACCATTCAGGACTATTTTGCAGATTTTGAATTCCTTTTGGCTGAATGGATAAAGTTTGATAAACTTCTCCATTTGCCATAACGGTCACTCGATTACAAATACTTTTAATTACGTCCATCTCATGACTCACCATGACAATCGTAACCTTTAACTTTTCATTAATTTCCTTTAATACACTTAAAATTTCAGCAGTTGTATTTGGATCAAGAGCAGAAGTAGGCTCATCACAAAGTAACACATCGGGACTAGTTGCTAATGCCCTTGCGATCGCAACACGTTGCTTTTGTCCCCCACTCAATTCTGCTGGATACTTTTTCATCAGCTCTTTTAAGCCAACAAATTCTAAACATTGCTCTACACGACTACGACGTTTATTTCTTGGATAGTTTGCTAATTCTAGAGAAACCAACACATTCTCATAAACCGTTTTATTTGCTACTAAGTTAAATGCTTGAAAAATCATCCCAATGGATTTACGTGCTTTTCGAAGTTCTTTCGACTTCATCTTTGTTAAGACTTGTCCATTTACTTCTACTTCTCCTTGATCTGGGATTTCTAATAGATTTATTAGGCGAAGAAGAGTGGATTTTCCAGCTCCGCTAGCCCCAATAATTCCATAGATTTCTCCTTTATGTATTTTCATATTTATAGATTTTATCGCGTCAAAATGGGAAAACTTTTTACTCACATTACGTAATTCAATCATAAAAAACCCCTTAATACTTTTTATAGGGTAAACACAACGATTCTAATTATAGCTCAATAGTTTTAACTTGTGAAGCAATAGATTCCCTAAATGTACTGTGGAAGAAGTGTTAAATAACTCCAGCTATAAACTAAAACGATCTTTAATATACTTCGCTACATCTTCCGCACTTAAATTTGTATTGTTTATTCTTAAATAATTTGGATGGTCGATTTCCCCTTCTAGTGAATTTAGTCGATACATTTCCATTGATGTCTTTAAATCTTTTTCAGACCATGCTATATTACGCTTTGTAGGCTTCTGTTCTAATCGATTGTGACTTTTATTCCGTTCTAGTCTTTCTTCCATGTCCGCTTCTAGTTCCACGAAAAAGATATTTGCTCCTCTCGATTCAAAAAGATGACAAACCTCTTTCACATAATCCCAATCTTCCTGCATATCAAAGGCCCAAACATAAGTAAAAATCATGCCCTCCAAATTACTGTTAGCTACACTTTCAAATATCTCCTTCCGAAACAATTGAACTAAACATTTTCCTTCTTTCGTCCCATAATCAAAGAAATTACTAACTAAATCAATGGTCATATGATTGTGAAATAATTTTAAATCTGTGATTTTGGCTAGTTCTTGTCCTACTGTCATTTTTCCAACAGCTTGTGGACCAAATAGAAGAATAAATTTCATTATACATAGCACTCCTTTTCTATAAATAGATGAATAATTCTATGAATTAAGATATATATCCTTACATTTTAGATTTCTCTATCAACCTTCTCAATAGTTTTTTAGTACAACAGTAAAATCTATAAATATTTTTGTCTTCTACTTCACGTTAAAAATAAAAACTTGTCCCTTTTACATCAAATGTGAAAAACATACTTATCACTTATCTCACTTAATAGGGATAAAATTCATCCATAATCTTATACTAACTTTAGTAGGAAGGTATTCTGGAGGTGAAAGAATATGAGAAGTTTAACCATGAAGGAATTAGCCTTTATTGAAGATGAAATTCGTGCAGAGGCCATTACGGCAAAAACATTGAACTGGTGTGCAGCCCAATGTAAGGATCAAGAACTTAGCAGTAAGCTAGAAGAACTTGCAGAAAAACATCAATTAAAGATTGCAGATCTCTCTCAATACTTTAACCGAACAAATCATATTCATTAAAGAGGTGACTCCCATGCCAAATAATATTGCAAAGCGTGGCTTAACGGACAGAGAAATACTTCAACTTTGTTTAGAGTTAGAAAAAGGACGATGTAGAAGTGCATGTTCTACTATGCTGGAAACTACCCATAAAGAATTAAGGGATATTTATAAAGCATGTATGGAGACTGCAAGTGAAAACCATTACGAAATTTTTAACATCATGAATCAAAAAGGTTGGTATAAAACAGAGCTTGCTTCCATTGAACAAATTGACAAAGTTCAAGAATACATGCAAAACAATCTGCATCCTGATAATCAGTTCTAATTAACAAAGTATGTCCTTACTCTTTCTTGTGTCATTTGCCGGCATCTAGTCATATGTTACATAGACTGATAAAAGAAAGGTGTGCTAGAAATGCATGATAACTATAGACATATGACACATGGAAGTGGACAGACAAATTGGGGACATGGAACAGGGCAACATTCAAGCTGGAATCATAATGGTGGACATTCTAACTGGAGTCACGGTGGTGGACATGGTCAACCTAATAATAACTGGAATCATGGTGGTGGACATGGTCAACCTAATAACTGGAATCATAGTGGTGGACACCATGATCATCATGACAACCACCATCACCCTGGATACAATCCGTTCTCTCCTGGTGGTTTTGCTGCAGGTGCAGCTACTGGTTTACTATTGGGTGCTGCAGCTTCACCAAACCCATATCCATACCCAGCTCCTTACCCAGTACCTGTTTACCCGTACCAATCCTATCCATATCAACAGACCTATCCTTATGCCCCATACCCAACACAAGGTTCCTATTACCCTCAAGGATATTAAGCGAAAGTTTTATCAAGAGCAACAGCATTCTATCCTAGAAGCTGTTGCTTTTTATATGCGTTTCAAACATATTTACTTGCGGTTAATCCCTTTTTATTTGCGATTCAGACAATTTTTCTTGCGATTAACTCCGATTTACTTGCGCTTCAAGCATACTTACTTGCGAAACACCATTTCAGATATCAGACTAATCACTCCATATAAAAAGGACTGAGTCAACCTTGATTCAGTCCCTTTTTACAATAGAATTATTTTACTTCTGCTGAAATTTGCCAAGTTACACCATACTTATCTTTTACTTGTCCATAAGCTGGACTCCAAGGTGTTTCTTGAAGAGGCATAATTGCTTCGCCACCATCTTGTAGGTTGCTATACACATTCTTTGTTTGTTCTACATCATCAAGTAGTATCGCTACATCTACTTGTCCACCAGGTTGATACGGTTCACCTGGAAAATTATCGGATAGCATAAGGAAGGTACTTCCCACTTTTAATTGTGCATGTACTACTCGATTCTTCGCTTCTTCAGGTAATGGAAACTCTGGATTTGCAGGAAACTCACCATATGTTTGAACTCCTATTACCTCTGCTTCTAATGCCTTTTCATAAAAGGCAACAGCTTCTTTCCCATTCCCATTCATTCTTAAATAAGCATAAGCTCCCAAAATCATTAGGCACACCTCTTCTTATCATTATATTCGCTATTCTTTTTCATCCAAACTACTTTACAAGTGTTCCATTTACTGGTTTAAATCATACTAACATGCAAGCTATCTTTTTTGTAACCGTTTTACTATATTAGATGTAATATACAATTACAACTAAATATTACATTTATTAGATACTAATATAAAAAGGTAACTATTCTAGATTAAATTAGTTACCTCATCATTTTTCCAATATAATAGACTTACCAATAGAAAAAACACCAGATTCTTTTAAGAATTAAAATCATACATCTTTCCTTTAATTAAGTAAGCTGTATTTTCTGCAATATTCGTGATGTGATCAGCCGTTCTTTCTAGATAACGATTTACCAATAATAATTGAACGAGCTGATTTGTATTCTCTGGATGCTCACTTAAATAAGCTGTTAACTTCTTATAAGTAGATGCATAATAATCATCAACCTTATCTT
>DATMFU010000210.1:0-9047 GCA_035556015.1 Niallia sp.
ATTGAAACATCTGATGTTGTCATGCTTCTAAGAATACAGCATGAAAGACATCAGGGGGACGATAAGTCCTTTGATAAGAATACATATCATCGTCAATATGGACTGACAGTCGAAAGAGAAAAAAGAATGAAACCTGGAAGCATTATTATGCATCCAGCACCAGTAAATAGAGATGTAGAAATTGCAGATGAATTGGTAGAATGTGACCGATCAAGAATTTTTAAACAAATGGAAAATGGTGTCTATGTTCGCATGAGTATTTTAAAAAGATCATTACAATCAACTAAAGGGGGAAACAAACATGTCAATACTAATCAAAAATGGCCAGTTGCTCAATAAACAAGGGGAATTAGAAGTAAAAGATATCCTAGTAGAAGCGGGAGTAATACAAAAAGTCGCAGCAAATATCGAGGAGCAGGCCGACGAAGTCATTGATGCGAAAGGAAAGCTTGTATCCCCTGGATTTATTGATTTACACGTCCACTTAAGAGAACCAGGTGGAGAAAAGAAAGAAACGATTGCAACAGGAACGATGGCTGCTGCAAGAGGTGGATTTACTACCATTGCAAATATGCCTAATACGAGACCAGTTCCTGATACAGTAGAACATCTACATAACTTAAATCAACGAATTAAAGAAACAGCAAATGTGCATGTTTTACCATATGCCTCCATTACGATTCGTCAATTGGGGGAAGAACTGACAGATTTTGCAGCTCTTAAAGAGCTAGGAGCATTTGCCTTCACAGATGACGGTGTTGGAGTTCAGGAAGCAGGGAAAATGTTAGAAGCAATGAAGAAAGCAGCAGCTTTAGACATGGCAATTGTGGCACACTGTGAAGATAATAGCTTAATCAATAAAGGGTGTGTCCATGAAGGAGAATTCTCTAAGGCAAACGGGTTGAACGGGATTCCAAGTGTTTGCGAATCTGTTCAAATTGCAAGAGATGTTCTTCTAGCTGAAGCAACAGGATGTCATTATCATGTTTGTCATATCAGTACAAAAGAATCGGTGCGTGTTGTAAGAGATGCAAAAAAAGCTGGTATACAGGTAACAGCAGAAGTTACACCACATCATCTTTTATTAACAGATATGGATATTCCTAGCATTGATACAAATTACAAAATGAATCCTCCATTAAGAGGAAAAGAGGATAGAGAAGCGTTAATAGAAGGATTGCTAGATGGAACGATTGATTTTATTGCAACAGACCATGCCCCACATACACCAGAGGAAAAAGCACAAAGTATTCAATTGGCACCATTTGGTATTGTAGGTCTAGAAACTGCCTTCCCACTTCTATATACAAACTTTGTAAAAAAAGGATTGATGACATTAAAACAATTAGTTGATTATTTAACAGTAAAACCAGCACAAGCCTTTAAATTAGAGACAGGAAGATTAGAACAAGGAAAAGTAGCAGATCTAGTAATTGTAGACATAGAAGAAACGAAAGCAATAGATCCAGAAACATTCTTATCAAAAGGTAGAAATACACCATTTGCTGGAATGGAGTGTCAAGGTTGGCCGGTTGCAACAATAGTTGGCGGAAAGATTGCTTGGAGAGAGGAAAGTGTGTACGCATGAAAAAACAATTAATTCTTGAAGATGGAACTGTGTTGATTGGTGAAGGTTTTGGAGCAGATACAGAAAAAGTAGGGGAAGTAGTTTTTAATACGGGAATGACAGGCTATCAAGAAATTCTTTCAGATCCTTCCTACTGTGGACAAATCGTGACATTAACATATCCACTTGTTGGAAATTATGGAATAAATCGTGACGATTTTGAATCCATCACACCAGCAATACATGGATTTATTGTAAAGGAAGTGTGTGATTTTCCTTCCAACTGGCGAAACCAATTATCACTTGATGAGTATTTTAAGCAAAAAAATATACCTGGAATTGCAGGCATTGATACAAGAAAGCTTACACGTATAATTCGCCAATATGGAACATTAAAAGGAGCTATTTGTAGCATCGAGGCTAATGTAGAGGAAGTAATTGCAAGCTTAAAAGGAACGAGTCTTCCAACAGATCAAGTGAAGCAAGTATCGACAAAGAAACCATATCCTAGTCCTGGAAGAGGAGCAAGAGTGGTTCTAGTAGACTACGGAATGAAGCATGGTATTTTACGAGAGTTAAATAAACGAGATTGTGATGTGATTGTTGTACCTTACAATACAACAGCAAGTGAGATACTTCAATTAAATCCTGATGGTGTCATGCTTTCTAACGGACCTGGGGACCCGAAGGATGTACCAGAAGCAATTGAAACGATAAAAGGAATTATTGGAAAAGTACCAATGTTCGGGATTTGCTTAGGTCACCAATTATTTGCTCTTGCAAGTGGAGCAAACACAGAAAAGATGAAATTCGGACATAGAGGTTCCAATCATCCAGTAAAAGATTTATTAACAGGAAAAGTATCCTTAACTTCTCAAAATCACGGTTATACAGTCGAAGAAGAATCTATTAAACATACAGACTTAGAAGTTACTCATATTGCGTTAAATGATGGAACAATTGAAGGATTAAAGCATAAAGAATATCCAGCATTTACCGTACAATATCACCCAGAAGCATCCCCAGGACCAGAAGATGCTAACTATTTATTCGATCGTTTTATGGAAATGATACAAACTAACAGACAGGAAGGTGCAGCATATGTCAAAGCGTAAAGATATTAATAGTATTTTAGTAATTGGATCAGGTCCAATCATTATCGGGCAAGCAGCAGAATTTGACTATGCAGGTGCACAAGCCTGTATAGCATTAAAGGAAGAAGGATATCGTGTAATCCTAGTAAACTCTAACCCTGCAACTATTATGACTGATACAGAAATGGCAGATAAAGTATATATTGAACCACTAACACTAGAATTTGTGAGCCGAATTATTCGTAAAGAAAGACCAGATGCTATTTTGCCAACACTAGGTGGTCAAACAGGGTTAAACCTTGCTGTAGAATTATCAGAAGCAGGTGTACTAGAAGAATGTGGAGTAGAGGTACTAGGAACAAAATTGTCGGCAATCCAACAAGCAGAAGACCGTGACCTTTTCCGCCAGTTAATGAATGAACTAGGTGAGCCAGTACCAGATAGTGACATTATACATAACATGGAGGAAGCGAAAGCTTTTGTAGAGAGAATTGGGTATCCAGTAATCGTAAGACCTGCCTTCACATTAGGTGGAACAGGTGGAGGTATATGCCATAATGATGCGGAACTAGATGAAATTGTAACAAGCGGTTTGAAAAATAGCCCTGTAACTCAATGTTTATTGGAAAAAAGTATTGCTGGCTTCAAAGAAATCGAATATGAAGTAATGCGAGACAGCAATGATAACGCAATTGTTGTATGTAATATGGAAAATATTGATCCGGTTGGAATTCATACAGGTGATAGTATTGTAGTCGCACCTAGCCAAACATTAAGTGATCGTGAATATCAAATGCTCAGAAATACTTCACTGAAAATCATTCGTGCACTAAAAATTGAAGGTGGCTGTAACGTACAATTGGCATTAGATCCAGACAGCTTTCAATACTATATTATCGAAGTAAATCCAAGGGTAAGCCGTTCCTCTGCTTTAGCAAGTAAAGCTACAGGTTATCCGATTGCGAAACTAGCAGCCAAAATTGCGGTAGGATTAACTTTAGATGAAATGATGAATCCTGTAACTGGAAAAACATATGCAAGCTTTGAACCAGCATTAGACTATGTAGTAAGTAAAATTCCACGCTTCCCATTTGATAAATTTGAATCAGCTAAACGTAACTTAGGAACGCAAATGAAAGCAACTGGAGAAGTAATGGCGATAGGACGAACATTCGAAGAGTCCTTATTAAAGGCTATTCGCTCTTTGGAAGCAAAAGTATACCACTTCGCATTAAATGCAGCGAATGAAACAAGTGATGAATTATTAGAAAAAAGAATTCGAGTGGCTGGAGATGAACGCTTATTCTATATAGCAGAGGCTTTAAATAGGGGAGTAAGCATGGAAACCATTCATGAATGGAGCAAGATTGATCTCTTCTTCCTTTACAAGCTTAAAGGAATCATCACTCTAGAAAAAGAACTTGCGAAGCACCCATTTGATTATGATTTTGCAAAGAAAGCAAAAGAAAAAGGATTTGCTGATATCCAGCTTGCGAAACTTTGGAATACGTCAGAATTAGAAGTGTACAATTGGAGAAAAGAAGTTAGTCTAATACCAGTGTACAAAATGGTAGATACATGTGCTGCAGAATTTGAATCGGAAACACCTTACTATTATGGAACGTATGAGGAAGAGAATGAGTCTGTAGTAACAGAGAAGAAAAGTATTGTCGTACTAGGTTCTGGACCAATACGAATAGGTCAGGGGATTGAGTTTGACTATGCAACGGTTCACTCTGTATGGGCAATTAAAGAAGCTGGCTATGAAGCAATCATTATTAATAATAACCCAGAGACGGTTTCAACAGACTTTAGTATTTCTGATAAGTTATACTTCGAGCCATTAACAATTGAAGATGTCATGCATATTATCGATTTGGAAAAACCAGAAGGAGTAGTCGTTCAATTCGGTGGGCAAACAGCTATTAATCTAGCAGGTCCATTAGCAGAACGTGGTATAAAAATATTAGGAACTAGCTTAGAAGATTTAGATCGTGCAGAAGATCGGGATAAGTTTGAACAAAGCTTGCGTGATTTAGGGATTCCTCAACCAGAAGGTAAAACTGCATTAACAGTAGAAGAAGCAATCATTGTTGCAAACAACATTGGCTATCCTGTACTGGTAAGACCTTCTTATGTACTTGGTGGAAGAGCGATGCAAATTGTTTATAAAGAAGAAGAATTAATTCCTTATATGGAGAACGCCGTAAAAGCAAGTCCTGGTCAGCCGATCTTGATCGACCGTTATCTAACAGGGAAAGAAATTGAAGTAGACGCGATTTGTGATGGAACAGATGTAGTAATTCCTGGAATCATGGAGCATATTGAGCGAGCAGGTGTTCACTCAGGAGATTCGATTGCAGTATATCCGCCACAAAGTTTATCAAAAGAAATAAAAGAAACATTAGTAGATTATACAACAAGACTGGCAAAAGGATTAAATATCGTTGGATTATTAAATATCCAATATGTAGTATCTAAAGGTGACGTGTATGTTCTAGAGGTAAATCCTCGTTCAAGTAGAACAGTTCCTTTCTTAAGTAAAATTACGAACGTACCAATGGCAAAAATTGCAACAAATGTAATCTTAGGGAATTCACTAAAAGAACAAGGCTACAATTCAGGCTTAGTACCAGAAAAAACAGGAGTATATGTAAAAGTTCCTGTATTCTCCTTTGCAAAATTACGTCGAGTAGATATCACATTAGGACCAGAAATGAAATCTACTGGAGAAGTAATGGGGAAAGATATCACCTTAGAAAAGGCACTTTACAAAGGCTTAATTGCTTCAGGTATGCAGATTAAAACATTTGGAACCGTGCTAATGACAATAGGAGATAAGGATAAGGAAGAAGCATTGCAGCTTGCGAAACGCTTTGTCAATATTGGCTATAGCTTAAAAGCAACAAGAGGTACTGCTGAATTCCTACAAGATAACCAAATTCCTGTTCAAGTAGTGGAAAAGATTGGTGAAGAAGGCACTACCTTAATTGATGTCATTCGAAATGGTCAAGCGCAGTTTGTCATTAATACCTTCTCAAAAGGTAGCCAGCCAGCAAGAGATGGTTTCCGTATCAGACGTGAATCCGTGGAAAATGGGGTTCCTTGCTTAACTTCCTTAGATACCGCAGAAGCCATTCTTCGTGTAGTAGAGTCTATGACATTCTCTGCTGAGGCAATGGAAAAGAGCGAAAAACAACCGGAGGCTGTATTAATATGATTAAAAATGAAATCTGTACAGTAGTGGAACAGAAAGAATTAGCTGAACATATTATGGAGCTCACCTTAACAGGTGAGCTTACTGCTGAAATGAAGCAACCAGGTCAATTTGTACATATTAAAGTAAATGATTTATCAGCTCCCCTACTAAGACGTCCAATTAGCATCTGTCGAATTAATCAAGAAAATAATACATTCACGATGATTTATCGAGCTGAAGGAGCAGGAACAAAGCTACTGGCTCAAAAGTTACCAGGAGAGGCAGTTGATATTCTCGGTCCTTTAGGTAATGGCTTCCCAGTAGAAGAAACAACCTTTGGGCAGACGGCCATTTTAGTAGGTGGTGGAATTGGTGTTCCTCCTTTATATGAATTAGCGAATCGTTTAGTTGAACGAGGGATAAAGGTTATTACTGTATTAGGATTTCAAACAGCTTCGGTAGCTTTTTATGAAGAGAAATTTGCGGCACTTGGTGAAACATATGTGGCAACAGTGGATGGATCGTATGGAACAAAGGGATTTGTAACAGACGTCATTTTACAAAAGAACCTAGACTTTGACGTTATGTACGCATGCGGACCAACACCTATGTTAAAAAATCTCGAAAATACCTTTCCAGATAAAAAAGTATTTATTTCCTTAGAAGAAAGAATGGGTTGTGGGATTGGCGCATGCTTTGCGTGTGTTTGTCATACTGCTGATGATCCAACTGGATATAGTTACAAAAAAGTATGTACAGATGGACCAGTATTTAAGACAGGGGAGGTAGTAATATGAGCAAACTTCAAGTAGAGCTTCCAGGATTAAACCTAAAGAATCCTATTATACCTGCTTCTGGATGTTTTGGATTCGGACGCGAATATAGTAATCTATATGATTTGAGTGAGCTCGGGGCAATTATGATAAAAGCAACAACAACAGAGCCTCGATTTGGAAATCCGACACCACGTGTAGCAGAAACAACTTCTGGTATGTTAAATGCAATTGGTCTTCAGAACCCAGGTTTAAAGAAAGTAATGGGTGAGGAGTTACCATGGTTAAGTCAATTTGATGTACCGATTATTGCAAATGTAGCTGGATCATTAGAAGAAGATTATGTTGCAGTAGCAAAAGAAATCTCGAAAGCACCAAATGTGGCTGCACTAGAACTAAATATTTCTTGTCCTAATGTCAAAACAGGTGGAATTGCCTTTGGAACCATACCTGAGGTTGCAAAGACTTTGACTAAGAAAGTAAAGGAAGTTTCAGAAGTTCCTGTTTATGTGAAACTATCTCCCAATGTTACGAATATCGTGGAAATGGCAAAGGCAGTTGAAGCAGGCGGTGCAGATGGAATAACGATGATTAACACGTTAATTGGAATGCGCCTTGATTTGAAAACAGGAAAACCTATCCTTGCCAATAAAACAGGTGGGCTTTCAGGTCCTGCGGTTAAACCGGTAGCAATAAGAATGATATACGAAGTAAGTCAAGCAGTTAGTTTGCCAATTATCGGCATGGGTGGTGTGTCTACAGCTGAAGATGTACTCGAATTTTTCTATGCAGGTGCAAGTGCAGTAGCAGTAGGAACAGCTAACTTTGTAGATCCATTTGTTTGTCCGAAGATTATTAAGGAACTGCCAGAACTACTAGACCGTTATGGGTTTGAACATATTTCTGAAGCTACTGGAAGGAGTTGGGGAAAGCATGAACAATTCGCTTATCATCGCCCTTGATTTTGCCAATAAGAAAGAAGTATTTACCTTTTTAGATAATTTTAAGGATGAGTCTTTATTTTTAAAAGTAGGAATGGAACTTTTTTATAAAGAGGGACCAAGTATTATCTATGATTTGAAGGAAAAGAATCATCAAATATTTCTAGACCTTAAACTACATGACATACCTAATACAGTTGGAAGTGCTATGAAAAATCTTGCATCTCTCGGTGTGGATTTAGTAAATGTACATGCAGCTGGTGGAACAGACATGATGAGCCGTGCTATAGAAGGCTTAGAAGCAGGTACACCTAGTGGTAGGAAACGTTCAAAATGTATTGCAGTTACACAATTAACTAGTACTTCAGAAGGTAGAATGCAAAAAGAACAGTTAATAAAAGTACCATTACTTGACTCTGTATTGCATTATGCGAGCATTACAAAAGAAGCTGGATTAGACGGAGTAGTTTGTTCCACATTAGAAGCAGGAGTCATTCGTGAAAAGCTTGGTACAGACTTTCTAACCGTAACTCCAGGGATCCGATTGGCTACTGATCAAGTACAAGACCAAGTTCGTGTTGCAACACCTAAAATGGCAAGAGAAAGAGGCGTATCTGCCATTGTTGTGGGACGTTCCATTACAAGAGTAGCAAATCCTTTAGAGAGCTACCAATTGTTTAAAACAGAATGGGAGGGCATTACCATATGAAACATGAAATCGCAGGTCAATTACTAGATATTAAGGCAGTTTTTTTACAACCAAATAATCCATTCACATGGTCATCAGGGCTTAAATCTCCAATTTATTGTGATAATCGATTAACACTATCTTATCCAGCGGTACGTAAAACAATTGCTAAAGGGTTAGCTTCTTTAATTAAAGAGCATTTTCCAGAAACAGAAGTAGTTGCAGGAACAGCAACAGCAGGAATTCCTCATGCAGCATGGGTAAGTGATCTTTTGGACTTACCAATGGCATATGTGCGTTCGAAGGCGAAGGAACACGGAAAAGGAAATCAAATTGAAGGAAAAGTAGAAAAAGGCCAGAAGGTAGTAGTAGTAGAGGATTTAATTTCAACAGGTGGAAGTGTTATCACTGCTGTTAAAGGGTTACGAGATGCAGGATGTGACGTATTAGGTGTGGCTTCCATCTTTACATATGAATTACCAAAAGGAAAAGAATTTTTAAAGGAAGCAGAAATAACAGCTTATTCATTAACAGATTATAGTACGCTTCTAGAAGTAGCTAGAGAGAAGGGCTATATTGAAGAAACAGATTTAGCAAGCTTGAACGCGTGGAAGGAAAATCCTGAGAAGTGGTAATAGTGTTAGACAGTACTCAATATGGGTGCTGTCTTTTTTTATATGTGGTGGAGGAATAGAGCTATTTTCGGGAAAAATTGTTTGAGGGTGGCTGATAGAGGTTGGATGGATAAAAGCCGTTTTGTGGGAAGAATCAGGGGGGGAGTGGTT
>DATMFU010000211.1:0-31955 GCA_035556015.1 Niallia sp.
TGTATAAACTTTTTCCCATAAAAAAAGTCAGAAAAAATAATGCCCTGAGCAAAACAAAATAATAGAATCATCCTTCTATTTCGTTTTGCAAGATCATTATTTCTCCTGACGACTATTTGTTTTGTATTTTTAGAAACTCTCGTCTACGTATTCTACTAACTTATAAATAGCTTGCTAGTCTATTACGTTCTTGACTTGTTAATGGAACTAAAGGTAATCGGACAGAACCGACATCCATTCCTTTTAACTGAAGAGCGGTTTTCACCGGTACTGGGTTAGGTGCTGTGAATAACTCAGACATCAAAGGAAGTAAGTCTTGGTGCATTTTAGAAGCAGCTTGAATATCCCCATTTAAAAATGATGAAACCATTTCCTGCATTTCATTACCAATGATATGAGAGGCTACGGAAATAACTCCTGTTCCACCTACTGCTAAGACTGGTAATGTTAAACTATCATCTCCACTGTATACATAAAAATCATCTGGAGTTGATGATATAACGGTTGTTATATTACTTAGATTTCCACTTGCTTCTTTCACTGCAACAATATTTTCGATTGCAGATAATCGAATAATCGTTTTTGGTTCAATATTTACAACAGAACGACCTGGAATATTATATATCATAACGGGAAGTTTTGTGGATTCTGCAACTGCTTTTATATGTTGATAAATCCCCTCTTGGTTTGGTTTATTATAATACGGACCTACTACCATAACCGCATCCACACCAGCAGCTTCTGCTTGCTTTGTTAATTCAATGGACTCGTAAGTATTATAACTCCCTGTTCCCGCTATGATAGGAACTCTTTTTTCCACTACTTTTACTACATGTTTAAACAGTGCAATCTTTTCTTGTTTGGATAAAGTAGGAGATTCACCAGTTGTCCCTGCAACAACTAATGAATCTGTTCCATTTTCAAGTAAATGATTTATTAACTGTGTTGTTTTTGGAAAATCTATATGTCCCTTAGCATCAAATGGTGTAATCATGGCTGTTGAAACCCTACCAAATAAACCCATTGTTCCACTCCTATTCTCATTTCGATCTCATTGTTTGTCTTTTTATTCTTTCTCTAATTCAAAAGCATCATGTAAAACATTAACAGCATTAATTAAATCAGCTTGTTTTACTAAGACCCAAATTGTTGTATGACTATCTGCAGATTGGAGTATTCGAATTCCTTTATTAGATAGTGCAGTTACAATTTTAAACGTAACTCCAGGCACTCCAGCCATGCCAGCACCAACTACTGATACTTTAGCACAATCTCTTTCAATTGTAGGCTCATAGCCCATTTCTTCTAATATAGATACTGCTTTATTTGTCATATCATTTGTTACAGTGTATACAACACTTGTTGGTGAGATATTAATAAAATCAACGCTTATTTCCTCATGCGCCATTGCTTTAAAAACATGTGCCTGTAAATCATATTGATCTTTTTTAGCCTGAACTTTAATTTGTGTTACATTTGCAACATGAGCGATACCCGTTACAGGTCTTTCTTTTATATCGCTACCAATATTCTCAGGACTAGAGGTAACAAGTGTTCCTGTTCCCTTTGAATAAGTGGAACGAATTCTAATTGGAACCTTTGCCTGCATAGCAATTTCCACGGCACGAGGATGGATTACTTTAGCACCTTGGTATGCCATATTACATACTTCTGTATAAGTTACGATGGATAATGGTCTTGCATTTTCAGCAATTCGGGGATCTGCAGTCATAATTCCTTCTACATCGGTGAATATATCAATATATTCCGCATTTAAAGCAGCACCAAGCGCAGCTGCAGAAGTATCACTGCCACCTCGACCTAATGTAGTTGTATCCCCATTTGGTGCAGCACCTTGGAAGCCTGCTACCACTACAACATCATGTGTTTGTAACTCTTCTATAACACGAGTACAATCCATTTCCATGATTCTTGCATTCGTAAAATCTTCATTTGTTAAGAAACCTGCCTGTGCACCAGTTAAAGCCGTTGCGGTGATTTGATTCTCAAGTAATAATTGTGTAAAGACAACACTTGAAATAATTTCTCCACATGATAGAAGTAAATCATTTTCTCTATTACTTAATTTTGTTTCTACACCGCCTACTAGACTTAAAAGGGTGTCAGTGGCATAAGGCTCTCCTTTTCTACCCATAGCAGATACAACTACTACTACTTTATATCCTTGATCCAGTGCATCCTTAATATGATCTTTAGCCTGATTACGACTCTTTTCATCTCTTACAGATGTTCCACCGAATTTTTGTACCGTTATTTTCAAATTAAACACCTCTGTACACTTTCTTATAGAGTGTTAGTTAAGGGTGCCATAGTTTAAAACAATTTGGAGCATACCTAGACTAACCAGGCTATTAGCAAGGTTAAGTCATTGGTATCTCCAATTATCATTTTTCCATAGGATCCCTTAATCTTTTATCTAATTTTTAAAAGAAGGATCTCTATCTACTTACAGATATACACGTCTTCTTCTTATAACATTATCTCTCCTGTAAGCTTAAGTATGCGTTTTTCTTACAGGTAAGGAAAATTAGGCTTATACTAAACCTAGTTTCACTAAGCTTTCTGCAATTTGAACAGAGTTCCAAGCTGCACCTTTTAATAAGTTATCAGAAACTACCCACATATGGAAACCATTTGGCGTATCAATGTCTTTACGAATACGTCCGACAAAGACATCATTTGAACCGACACTATCTGCAGGCATTGGGTACACTTGGTTATTGATATCATCTTGTAAGATAACACCAGGTGAGTTTGATAACATTTCTTTTATATCCTCAACAGTTACATCATCTCTATCTAACTCAAAATAAACAGATTCTGAATGTCCTGTAGGAACTGGAATTCTAACACAAGTTGCTGCAACTTTTAGATCTTGATCATGCATGATTTTTTTTGTTTCATTAATCATTTTCATTTCTTCATAAGTAAAGCCATTTTCTGTGAAAACATCAATTTGTGGAATGGCATTAAAAGCAATTTGGTAATGCTTCTTATCACTTTTTACTGGAAGTATGTTTGGTTCAAAAGCTTCGTCATTTAGAATTGCTTTTGATTGACTATAAAGTTCTTCTACTGCAGCAGCACCAGATCCAGAAACTGCTTGATAAGTAGACACTAATACTTTTGAAAGTCCATATTTTTCTTTTAAAGGTTGCAAGGCAACAACCATTTGAATGGTTGAGCAGTTTGGATTTGCAATAATCCCTTTATGATTATGCAAATCTTCTTCATTTACTTCTGGTACTACTAATGGTACATCTTCAGTCATACGGAATGCACTTGTATTATCTACTACAATTGCACCATGTTCAACTGCATGTGGTGCAAGGCTTTTAGATACACCTCCACCAGCACTAAATAATGCAATATCTATCCCTTTAAAACTATCAGGTGTAGCTTCTTGCACTACTACTTCTTTCTCTTTATAAGTAACTTTTGTCCCTGCTGAACGTTTAGAAGACAAAAGAGTTAAATTAGAAATAGGAAAATCTCTGCTTTCTAAGGTTTTAATCATCTGTTGTCCAACAGCCCCTGTTGCTCCAACTACTGCTACGTTATATCCTTTTTGTTGCTCCATATAAAGGCTCCCCTTCCAAAGGCAAATATTCTAATTTCAATTAGGACGACAATGCCACCCCAAATAATATTATCTATTTTAACATATTAAAGCAGTAAGAAAAGAATCTTTTTAATAGAATCTTTAAAAAACTATAAAAGAGGAAGATACTTATCATTCTTATGAATTATTCATTATGCAAAACCATAATGAGGAACCCATGTTAATTGTTACAAGAAGTTTAACATGGGAATCTACTAGAATCGTGGTTAAACTTAATGATTAAGAGGCTATTTATCTAAATATTTTTCAACGATTACTGGTTGAATTTGTTTATTTTCTAAAGCAGCCATAATTGTTTCTGGAAGCATCGACATTCTTGCCACCATTGAATTTGGCTTCTTCTCTGGATCATCTTGGCCAAATGGAATAAAGTAAATATTTTTAGTAGCCATTAATTTCATTAAATTAACGCCATTAAGTCCTAATGCATCGTTCGTAGAAATTCCTAGCACTACTGGTTTTTGATTTCGTAAAGTTGCTTTTGCAGCCATTAAAACAGCATTATCAGTCATTGCATTTGCAAATTTGCTCATACTATTTCCAGTTAAAGGAGCTATAACCATACAGTCTAATGGCATTTTCGGTCCAAGTGGTTCTGCAGCTACAATACTATCAATAATATTATTTCCAGTCACTTCTTCTACTTTGCTAACCCAATCTTTTCCTTTACCAAAACGTGTATCTGTATTCTTCACATTTCCAGTTACTACTGGTACCACATCTGCTCCAAGTGCGACTAATTTTTCTACTTGTGGTACTACTTCTGCATACGTACAATGTGAACCTGAAATTCCAAACCCAATTCTCTTCCCATTTAAACTCATCGATCTATCTCCTTTCATTGTTGCTTCTTTTCATAAAGTAATTGAGATAATACATCAGCGAGTATGTTTCCAGCTGTTTTAGGAGCTACAATTCCTGGTAAACTCGGTGCAAGTAATGCCTTTATTCCCCTTTTTTCAGCATATTGAAAATCCGTTCCTCCAGGTTTTGAAGCAAGGTCAATAATAAGCGTGTGTAAAGGCAATTTATCTATTACCTTAGATGTTAAAACAAGATGAGGAATGGTATTAATAACAATATCAATATCATCCACTGCTAGATGTAACTCATCTAAATGCACAGGAGTTAATCCCATTTCAATTACTCGGGCAATATGGTCACTTGGTTTAGCAGCAACCTTGACCTTCGCTCCCAATCCATGAAAAGCACGGGCTACACTCATGCCAACCCGACCAAGACCTAGTACAATTACGTTAGATCCGTGTATCGTTGTATCTGTATGTTGGATGGCCATCATAATAGTTCCCTCTACTGTGGGAATAGAATTTAATATAGCAACATCATCTCGATTAAATAACTGAACAAGCGTTCGATTCGTTTCATTTGTAATCGCATCTAGATAATCGTTTGTAATACCAGAGTAGATGGTGCAGTGTTCTGGTGTTTTCTCTAATAGTTCTTTTGTTAAAAATATCTTCTCATTAGAAAAGATTGTATCTACCTGACCTGTAAGATCCGTACCTCTAACTGGTAGAATAATAGCATCCATATTCGAAAAATCTACGTTATCGACTTTTTCTTTCGTTGCACCGGTGAATGCATGGTCCAGTTGTTCAAAACCGATTAATGATAGTAATGCATGATACTCGGTTAATTTCCTGACAATCTCGAGCTGTCTTGCATCACCGCCGATAACTGCGATTTTCATCCCTTTCAGCATGAATAATTTCACCTTCTTTTTTAAGAGATCCTTATTACATAACTTGCTACTTCAACATCTTATGTAAAAACCTATTATTAGGTGAGTTCTTTATGTGAATTCGGCTTAAAACATTAGAAATTAGATAGTTAGGATTGCGAAATATTAAAAAATCCTTCTCTACACACTCTTCTTCCAAATCCCTTTACTTTTTTATGTAATAAAAAAACCAGATAAAGACCTACGTCTTCTCTGGTTTTTGGCTGTATGTAACCTCATGATGCTTTTATTGAACTACTTTAGGTAGATCCCCGCTAGGACTAATTAAAGAAATAGAAAATGTATCCGTGAAAATTTGATTTGCCATAAAGTCTACATCTTCTTTTGTAACACGATCGATTTCTGCAATAATGTCATCCAGTGAACGATGTTTTCCTAATAACAACTCATTTTTACCGTTCCTACTCATACGACTATTCGTACTTTCTAAACTTAACATTAAGCTACCTTTTAACTGTTCTTTACTATTTAAAAGTTCTTTTTCCGTAATACCTTCTCTTTTTAATGTAGCCAACGTTGTTTGTATTGTTTCATATAACTCATCTAATTGTTTGGCTCCTGTTCCAGCATAAATGGTAACAATTCCATTATCCTGAAATGCAGAGTGGTAAGAAAATACCGAATAAGCTAACCCTTTTTGTTCACGAACATCTTGGAAAAGGCGACTACTCATACTTCCACCAAGAATATTATTTAATGCTACTAAGGAATACATCTTATCATGACCCACTTGTAGACCATTAAAACCAAGACAAAGATGTGCTTGTTCTGTTTCTTTCTTTCTGGATAGGTTATTCGCATGGAAGGAAGGCTTAACTATTTCTAGCTCATTCTTTCCTGCTTCATAGGAGCCAAAATATTTCTCCACTTCCGAAATAAAGCTTTCTTCGATATTTCCAGCTATCGAAATAACCGTATTCTCTGGTGTGTAATGTTCAAACATGTATTCTCTTAATGTATCACCTGTAAAAGTAGATAATGTTCCCTCTGTTCCTAAAATAGGATAACCTAATGGATGGTTTTCAAATACTGCCTTACTTAATAAATCATGCACAATATCATCTGGCGTATCATCATACATCTTAATTTCTTCTAATACTACATTTTTTTCCTTTTTTAATTCTTCTTCATCAAAAACAGAATTGAAATACATATCTGCAAGCACTTCTAATGCCATATCTGCATGTGTATCTAGTACTTTTGCATAATAACAAGTATATTCCTTAGAGGTAAAAGCGTTTACTTGACCTCC
The DNA here is from genome assembly GCA_035556015.1 of Niallia sp. Lineage (GTDB taxonomy): Bacteria > Bacillota > Bacilli > Bacillales > Cytobacillaceae > Niallia. The sequence continues at coordinate 6,658 of DATMFU010000211.1, forward strand.
AATACTGTCAAATGATTCTGCTATTTCACGGGCATTTCTTGTTTTAGTCCCTTTGAAAAACATATGTTCCAAGAAATGAGAAACCCCATTATTTTTTTCATCCTCTTTGCGAGACCCAGTACCAATCCATACGCCAAGAGCAACAGAGCGAACTGTCGGGATATTTTCTAAAACAATCCTTACTCCATTTTGGCATGTATATCGTTTAATCAATTATGTTCCTCCTGTTCTGTATACCTAGTTGAAATAATAGTATGTTATTTTTATGTGTATACTTTATATTTTTTCCCAAAAATGCTGAATTATCATTAAAAATGGAAGTTCACTCCACTTAGAGTTTGGATCAGTTACTTTTTTGTTTTAACTTTGACCCTCCACCTAACTAAACCTAACTTCTCCTTTCTTATGACTCTTTCCGTTAGGCCTCTAACTTCACACTTACAAATTACCAATTCCCTAATAATGAGCTTTTCACTCTAGAAATAGTATTTTGTAATTATAGAATACAATAAAAAAGTCTCAAGCACTAACCATTTGATCCATAAGTGACTCTTTCTTCGCTTAACATTTCAGAAACAGTATCAATTTTCAATCCCTTTTTTTCAATTTCTATAATTAGTCTTTCTAAACTCTTCGTTGTTGATTCGGTTGGATGCATGAGTATTAAGGCACCATTATGGATCTTGCCTAAAACTCTTGAAAGTAATACTTCTGGAGTAGGTTTTTGCCAATCAATGGTGTCAACTGACCAAATAACAGTATTCATATGGAGCGTGTCCGCAACTTTTATTACTTCATTAGAGAAATATCCACTAGGTGGCGCTAATAAGGTAACTTTTTCACCTGTTGTTGCTTCAATTACATCATTTGTTTTTACAATCTCTTCATGAATTTTACTGCTACTGATTTTACTCATATCTGGATGTGTATAGGAGTGATTCCCTACTTCATGGCCTGCTTCTACAATCATTTTAGCCAACTCAGGATTTTTTTGAACCCATCTTCCTTCTAAAAAAAAGCTTGCTTTTACATGGTGTTTTTCCAATGTAGAAAGAATGGATGAAAGATATTCATTTCCCCATGCTACATTAATGATAAAACTCACCATTTCTTTATCAGGATTTCCCCTATAAATGGGAGTAGGAGGTAAATCTTCTAAAGAAACCTTTGGGGGAATCTGTTTAAACACTAACTTCTTTTCATCATACTTCCCATCTTTTTTCATTTTTTTATAGGAAGCTTCTATATCTACTTTAAGCCCATTTAAACCAGGAGTTGCCTTCCAAACAGGATCTACTTTAGCATCTACTGGCTCCTTTTCAAACTTACGGGCATTCTCTTTTATAGCTTGATACATTTCATTATTAGCTGACACTACAATCGACTGCGATTGTAAGGAACTTACATATGTATTAGACAATGGATTATTCACTATAACAAATGCTAGCAAAAGAAATCCAATTAAAGGAATTAACTTTTTCATCATACACTCCCCTCCTACTATCCACTTTATGAAGAACAAGGACAAGGTAGAACAGAGAGCGTTGTTATGTATAGAAAAAAGATGATCCTAATAAGTAAAGAAATCCTACAGGAATCCATCTTCTTTGCCTTAATAAGTCATCTTTTCATGATAAGCATTTGCTTAATTATTGTTGTTTTGCATCTTCAGCTTTTTCTTTTTGTTCTTTTAATACTGCTTTACGGGAAAGATTTACTCTACCTTGTTTATCAATTTCTGTTACTTTTACAAGAATCTCGTCACCAATAGAAACAACATCTTCTACTTTGCCGATTCTTTCTTCTGCTAGTTCAGAAATATGAACAAGACCATCTTTACCATTGAATATTTCAACAAATGCACCGAATTTTTCAATTCGTTTTACTTTACCTAAATACATTTGTCCAACTACTACTTCACGAACAATATCTTCAATAATTTGTTTCGCTTTATTATTCATTTCTTCATCAACAGAAGAAATAAATACTGTACCATCTTGTTCGATGTCAATTTTTACGCCAGTTTCTTCAATAATTTTATTGATTTGTTTACCACTTGGTCCAATAACATCACGAATCTTATCTGGATTAATAGACATCATTAAGATTTTAGGTGCATAAGATGACAATGCTTCTCTTGGCGTATTAATTGTTTGCATCATAGAATCTAGAATTTGCATTCTTCCAATTTTCGCTTGTTGTAATGCTTCTTCTAAAATTTCTCTAGATAAGCCGTCAATTTTAATATCCATTTGAAGAGCAGTTACTCCTTTTGCTGTACCTGCCACTTTAAAGTCCATATCTCCTAAATGATCTTCCATACCTTGAATATCAGTCAAAATACTATAATAGTCACCTGACTTAATAAGCCCCATTGCAATACCTGCTACAGGTGCTTTAATTGGAACTCCAGCATCCATCATCGCTAGTGTACTAGCACAAATGCTTGCTTGTGAAGTTGATCCATTTGATTCAAGCACTTCAGATACTAAACGAATCGTATAAGGAAACTCTTTTTCTGAAGGAATAATCGGCTCTAACGCTCTTTCACCTAAAGCACCGTGACCAATTTCACGACGTCCCGGGCCACGCATTGGTCCAGTTTCACCTACACTGAAGTTAGGGAAATTATAGTGATGCATGAAGCGTTTTTCTTCTTCTACACCAAGTCCATCTAGAATTTGTACATCGCCTAAAGCTCCAAGTGTACAAATACTCAATGCTTGCGTTTGACCACGTGTGAATAAGCCACTTCCATGTGTTCTTGGTAATAAATGAACTTCTGAAGATAGTGGACGAATTTCTTCTAATCCACGTCCATCTGGACGAACTTTATCTTCTGTAATTAAACGACGTACTTCATTTTTTACTAATTTATCTAAAATAGCTTTTACTTGCTTCAATTGCTCTTCTTCTGTTTCTTCTGCTTCATACTTCGCAAGAACAGAATCTTTTACTTCCTTAATAGCTGCTTCACGAGCATGTTTTTCTTGAACTCGAATAGCATCTAACATTTCTTTTTCACATAGTGCTCTTACATCTGCTTCGATGTTTGAGTCTAATTCATAAAGAACAACTTCCATCTTTTCCTTGCCAATTTCAGTAGCAATTTTTTCTTGGAAAGCAATTAAGCGTTTGATTTCATCATGACCAAACATGATTGCTTCAAGCATTACCTCTTCAGGTACTTCATCTGCTCCAGCTTCTACCATGTTGATTGCATCCTTAGTACCAGCTACAGCTAAATTAATATCACTTTTCTCAGCTTGGTCTACAGTTGGATTAATAATGAATTCACCATTAATTCGGCCAACATATACTCCAGCAATCGGGCCGCCAAATGGAATATCAGAAACAGATAATGCTAAGGAAGATCCGAACATAGCTGCCATTTCAGATGTACAGTCTTGATCAACGCTCATTACTAAGCTTACTACTTGTACTTCATTTCGGAATCCATCTGCAAATAATGGACGAATTGGACGATCAATTAAACGGCTAGCAAGAATAGCTCGCTCACTTGGTCTACCTTCCCTTTTAATAAATCCTCCTGGAATCTTCCCTACTGCATATAAACGCTCCTCATAATTGACCGTTAATGGGAAGAAATCAAGGTTTTTTGGTTCTTTTGATGCTGTAGCTGTACTTAATACCGCTGTATCGCCATAGCGAACTAAAACAGCACCATTTGCTTGTTTTGCTAATTGTCCAATTTCAACTGTCAGTTTACGACCTGCCCAGTCAATCGAATAGACATGTTTATCTTGTCCCATGCTTTGACTCCTCTCTTCTCAATCACTTGATGTAGGTCTTAGATTTATATATAGAACAACCTAATAACCTAATCGATATAATTTATAAAAAAATAACATATTATTTTCTATTCTATTAGTATACACAATTTATGTAAGATAAAAACGAAAATGAAGTATGTAATCTATAGAAGAATTTTTATTTATTTACAATAAAAAAGCGGGAAAATATCCCGCTTTTTTTAACTATCTACGTAGACCAAGTTTGTTGATTAAAACACGGTAACGTTGAACGTCTTTATTACGTAGGTAAGTTAATAGGTTACGACGTCTACCTACCATTTTCAAAAGACCACGACGTGAATGATGATCCTTTTTGTGTGTACGTAAATGTTCATTTAAGTTGTTGATTGACTCAGTAAGGACAGCGATTTGAACTTCTGGAGATCCAGTATCGTTCTCATGCGTTTTGTACTCATTGATAAGTTCGTTTTTACGTTCTTGAGTGATTGCCATCCTGTTTCACCTCCTAATTCTATTACACTAATCCCCTATTACCGAGCAAATCGTTGGTGATTCGATATGCCAAGCAATGGTTGTTTTTAGTACGTTAATAAGAATAACCTTTTTCTATTAAAAAATCAAGTCAAAAGTGAATATAAGTTTACACTTCAATACTACTACTAAATATTTCCATAATCACAATCTTTTATTCTTATTCGTTCTCCAAACTGCGAAAATATTCCAATGCTGTTTGTTTATCCTTATCAATTTGAGCGACTAACTCATTTATTCCATTGAATTTCTGTTCGTTTCTTATTCGTTTATGCCACTCTACCTTAACTTTCTCTCCATAGATATCACCTTGGAAGTCAAATATATGAACTTCGATTGATAACTTCTTTTCATCTTCATTAAATGTTGGCTTTGTCCCTAGATTACAAACGCCATCATACCATCTTTCGTTAACGAATAATCGAACAGCATATACTCCTATTGGAGGCAAAATCACATCATTTGCTTTTTCCACATTCGCTGTTGGGAAACCGATGGTACGTCCTCTTTTATCTCCATGAATAACGATGCCTTCTATTGTATACAGTCTACCTAATAAAGAGGGTACCTTTTCCATTTCTCCATTGCTGATAAGGGAACGAATAGCGGTGGAACTAACTTTTTCTCCTTGAAATGTTTCCTTCTCAATGATGGTAGTTTGGAATTTGCCTCTAGAATGAAGAGATAGTGTTTCAGCGGTTCCTTGCGCTTTTTTTCCATAAGTATAGTCAAATCCGGCAACAACGTGTTTTACATTTAATTGTATTAAATAAGTATCAACAAATTCCTGAGGAGACATTGCTGCAAATTCTAATGTAAAGTCAACAATTATTAAGTAATCAATTCCTAACTTTTCTATCTGCTCTACTTTGGAATCATAAGATGTTAAGTACTTTATTTTATTTGACTGCCCTCCAAAGATAACGGAAGGATGGGGATCAAAGGTCATTACAGCACTGCTCCACCCATTTACATCTGCTTCCCTTTTAGCTTCTTTTATCACCTTTTGATGACCTAAATGGACTCCATCAAAAGAGCCTAAACCAATAGATAGAGGTGGGAAAGAATATTCTATGTTTCGTTCTAAATGGTTTACTCTTATCACTTTCACTTCTCGACTCACCTTTTCTAGCACGAATAACTTTCTGCTTTAATCATTATTTCTTTCATCTATTATTTTGAAAATTTTAGACGGTTTAATAAGTCCCTTCTTTGTAGGATGATGCACATATATAGCAAGAGCCTCACCTTCAAAAGTTTCGATAACGATAGGTTCTTGTACCTGCATTAAATGTTCTGGAGCTTCTAATACCGTTCCATTTCTTACCTTCATAGCTAATGTATCACTAATTTTATATTTCGGCAAATGTAATAACGCTTTCTCAAGAGGATGAATATAGGATGTGATTGTTCCATTTTCTACATAGCTCTCTATTTGTTCAAATGTTAAGCAATCTTGTTCGGTAAATACGGCTGATCTTGTTCGAGAAAGATAGGACATATGTGCAGGGTATCCTAATTTTTCACCAATCATGACAGCAAGAGTTCGAATATAAGTTCCTTTCCCACAACTTACTTTAAAGCGGAAAGATACTTTGTCTCCTTTTAATTCCTTCCATTCTTCCGTTAATTCTATAGAATATATTTTCACTTCTCTAGACGGTCGTTCCACAACAATGCCTTTTCTTGCATATTCATAAAGTCGTGTCCCATTCACCTTTACAGCAGAATACATCGGTGGTGTTTGTGTAATAGTACCTGTTAATTCTTTCAAAATTTGTTCGATTTTTTCTCTCGATATCGTTTCGTCCACTTTCTTTTGGCTAACAATATCCCCAGAAGCATCTTCTGTGGTAGTGGAGTATCCGATGGTTACTTCTCCAACGTATTCCTTACCAGCATCTGTTAGATACTCCGCAACTTTTGTTGCTCTTCCTAAGCAAATTGGTAACACACCTGTTACATCTGGATCAAGGGTTCCTGTATGTCCAATTTTTTTCATATGTAAAATTTTTCTAAGTCGAAAAATACAATCATGAGATGTAAGACCTTTTGGTTTCCATAACGGTAAAATTCCTTCCATTTCTGTTCTTCCTTTCCGTCTGAATTTATAAGTTGTTTTCTTTTTATAACCAATTACCTCTTATTTATCCTTAAAGAGAAACAAAAAAAGGCTCCTATTTATCTATCTCAAAAAGAAATGAGGAGCGATACCTCCTTACTTTTAGGAAAGGACAAAATAGGAGCCGATTATTAAGAAAGATTATTCTCTTTCTTCGTTATCATTTGATGGATTTTCTTTAGAAATTTGATTCAATAATGTATCAATTCTATTTCCATAATCGATCGATTCATCAAACTCAAAGTTAATCTCAGGTGTTTTGCGCAAGCGAATTCTTTGTCCAATTTCAGAACGGATAAAGCCTTTTGCTTTTGCTAACCCTTTAAGTGTATTTTCTCTCTGTTCTTGGTCACCCAATACAGAAATATATACAGTAGCTTGTTGTAAATCACCAGTTACGTTTACATCTGTGACCGTAACAAATCCGATACGAGGATCTTTGATTTTACGACTGATAATCTCACCAAGTTCTTTCTTCATTTGTTCACCAACACGATTTGGTCTTAGACTCATCGCACAACTCACCTCATTTATTAAAGCCATTCTATATCTGTAATGGTCCTCTCTATTTCTGGAAAGGAATCAATGAATTTCTGTACTTGCTGAATAACTGCATCACAAGAAGCTTGTGCGCTTGCAACAGTAACTACAGCTAATTTGGTTCTTTGCCAAGTATCTTGAAAGTCTACTTCTGATATAGCGACATTAAATTTTTGCTTGATGCGGGTGGTAATTCTTTGAAGTACCGCCCGCTTTTCCTTTAATGAGTGGGCATCATAAATGATACATTCCACGGTCATTAAACCAACAATCATTTACGCTCAATTTCTTCCATGATGTAAGCTTCGATTATGTCGCCTTCTTTAACATCATTAAAGTTCTTGATTGTAACACCACATTCATACCCTTGGCTAACTTCCTTTGCATCATCTTTAAAACGTTTAAGGGCATCAATTTCTCCTTCGAAGATAACAATGCCATCACGAATTAGACGAATACCAGAGTCTCTTGTGATTTTACCATCTGTAACATAAGAACCTGCAATGGTACCAATTTTAGAAACCTTAAATGTTTGACGAATTTCTGCTTGACCAATAATTTTCTCTTGATATTCAGGATCAAGCATCCCTTTCATCGCAGCTTCGATTTCTTCAATTACTTTATAGATAATACGGTGTAAGCGTACATCTACTTCTTCTGCATCTGCAGCACGTTTTGCATTTACATCTGGTCTTACGTTAAAGCCGATTACAATTGCATTAGATGCTGCCGCAAGAGTAATATCGGATTCATTAATAGCACCGACACCAGTATGAATGATTTTAACATTAACACCTTCAACTTCAATTTTATAAAGAGCAGCTGCTAATGCTTCAGCAGATCCTTGAACGTCTGCTTTTAAAACGATATTTAAGTCCTTCATTTCTCCTTGTTTCATATGCTCAAAAAGGTTATCCAGACTAATTCTTGTTTTTTCAGATCTTTGTGCCTGTATTGCTTGAGTAGAGCGAGCTTCTCCTACTTGTCTTGCTGTCTTCTCATCTTTAAAGACAACGAAACGGTCCCCTGCTTGTGGTACATCATTTAAACCTGTAATTTCAACAGGAGTAGATGGTCCAGCAGATTTAACACGACGGCCTAGATCATTTACCATTGCACGTACACGACCATAAGTAGTACCTACAACAATTGGATCACCAATGTGTAATGTTCCATTTTGTACAAGTAATGTAGCAACAGAACCTTTACCTTTATCTAATTGTGCTTCAATAACTGTTCCAACTGCATTACGGTTTGGATTAGCTTTGTATTCTTCCACTTCACTTACTAACAGAATCATTTCAAGTAATGAATCAATACCTTCACCTGTTAATGCAGATAGTGGAACAAATATAGTTTCCCCTCCCCATGCTTCTGGTACTAATCCATGTTCTGTTAATTCTTGCATCACACGATCAGGATTTGCTGTTGGCTTATCAATTTTGTTAACTGCAACAATAATTGGCACTTCAGCTGCTTTCGCATGGTTAATAGCTTCAATAGTTTGTGGCATTACTCCATCATCAGCTGCAACTACTAAGATGGTGATATCTGTAATTTTCGCTCCACGAGCACGCATTGTTGTAAAAGCAGCATGCCCCGGTGTATCCAAGAAGGTAATTTTCTTTCCATTATCTTCAATTTGGTATGCACCAATATGCTGTGTAATACCCCCAGCTTCGCCTGCTGTTACTTTTGTATGACGAATACTATCTAATAATGTTGTTTTACCATGGTCAACGTGTCCCATGATTGTTACAACAGATGGACGTTCTATTAATTCTTCATCGTTATCGTCTGTGAAATAAACTTCTAAATCAGTAGCATCGATTTGAATTTCTTCTTCCACTTCTACTCCGTAATCCGTACAAATTAATTCAATTGCATCTTTATCTAACTCCTGGTTAATGGTAGCCATTACACCTAGTAAGAATAATTTTTTGATGATTTCGGATGGTTCACGATGTAATTTTTTAGCAAGTTCTGCAACTGTTAAAGACTCAATGAAAGTAATTTTTTCAGGTAGTTCTTTCTCTTTCTTAGGTGCAGGTGGTGCTTGTGTTGTAGGATTTTGTTTCCCTTTTTTGTTGTTATTTTTATTTTTATTATTATTATTGGTTTTAGGCTTATTAAAGCCTTTATTAGTAGTAGAATTTTTCACAGGTTGGTTTACTTTCCCCTTTTCAGCCATAGCATCGCTCTCAGCCTCATAAACATCTGCTATGTTTTTAGTTACCGATTTATTGCTTTGGTTTTTCTCATCGTTCTTTTTATTATATACACTATCCAATTTCCTTACAGCATCCTCTTCTAAAGTTGTCATATGATTGGACACCTCTATGTCCATTTCTTTTAATTTACTAATCACATCTTTACTAGAAATGTTATGCTTTTTTGCGTATTCATATACTCGCATTTTACTCATCATTTCACCCCCGCTAGAATTAATCGAGCAGCGTTAAAAGTTTTTTTGCAAATCCATTATCTAAAACAGCGACAACTACTCTTTGCTCCTTGCCAATTGCTTTTCCGAGGACTTCTCTGCTAGGAACTTGCTTCAGTGGCACTTTATAAGAACGGCACTTGTCCGTTATTTTTTTTGTCGTGTTTTGTGAAGCATCTTCAGACAATAGGATGAGTTTTGCATTTCCGCTTCTAATTTCTTTAACGGTCAGTTCCTCACCAGAGGTAATTTTCCGTGCTCGATTTGCTAAGCCAAGTAATGACATCCACTTGTTATTATTCATTTGGATTGTCGTTGCTCCTTATCTATTAAATCTAACAACTCATCATAAATGGCGTCTTCGATCTTCACTTCAAGCTGATTAGAAAGAATATTCTTTTTCTTAGCCAATAGTACTACTTCTTTATCCTTAGAAAGATATGCACCACGTCCAGACTTCTTTCCAGTTAAATCAACTGACACGATACCTTCCTTTGAACGAACGATGCGAACTAGTTCTTTCTTCGGTTTCATCTCACCCGTAGCGACACATTTGCGCATTGGAACTTTTCTAGGTTTGTTCACACACATTCACCTCGATTACTCAAAATCTTCTGCGTTTAAATGGAATTCCTCTTCTTCCACTTCCGCTTCATCATCAAATCGAATAAGCGTATTATCAGTTGGATAAATTCCAGCTTCTCTAGCTTCAGATTCTGATTTAATATCAATCTTCCATCCAGTAAGCTTCGCAGCTAATCTTGCATTTTGACCTCTTTTACCAATAGCTAAAGACAATTGATAATCTGGAACAATTACAGTAGTTGCTTTCTCTTCTTCATTCACGATTACTTCTAATACTTTTGACGGACTTAAAGCATTTGCAACAAATACAGTAGGGTCACTAGACCAATTTACGATATCAATCTTTTCCCCTTTTAATTCATTAACTATTGCTTGAACGCGGGCACCTTTTGGACCAACACATGAACCTACTGGATCAACGCCTTCATTGTCTGAGTATACAGAGATTTTAGAGCGATCTCCTGCTTCACGAGCAACAGATTTAATTTCAACTGTACCGTCGAAAATTTCTGGTACTTCCATTTCAAATAATCTCTTTAAAAGACCAGGGTGTGTTCTTGAAACATAAATTTGAGGACCTTTTGTAGTCTTTTCTACTTTTGTGATGAACACTTTAATGCGATCATGGGCTTTATAACGTTCATTTGGCATTTGCTCATTTGTTGGTAAAATAGCTTCAATTTTACCTAAACTTACATAGATAAATTTGCTATCTTGACGTTCAACAATACCTGTCATAATATCTTCTTCACGATCAATAAATTCAGAATAAATAATTCCTCTTTCTGCTTCACGGACACGTTGTGTTACAACTTGTTTTGCAGTTTGTGCTGCAATACGGCCAAAGTCCTTTGGTGTAACTTCTAATTCAACAACATCTTCTACTTCATAGTTTGGATTGATTTTTTGAGCATCTTCCAATGAAATTTCAAGACGTGGATCAAATACTTCATCTACTACTTCTTTTCTTGCAAAAACGCGCATTGAGCCAACACCTAAGTTTAAATCAATACGTACGTTTTGTGCTTGATTAAAATTTCGACGGTAAGCAGAAATTAAGGCTGCCTCAATTGCATCCATAATTACCTCACGTGAAATTCCTTTTTCTTTTTCAAGCAACACTAGAGCATCTACTAATTCACTGCTCATGAGAGTGTATCCCCCTTTAATCTCTAATTTAAAACTTATTGATACAAATGCTAATGAAACCTCAAATCATTAGCAAGACAATAGCCATTTATTAAATCTTATGAAAAGCTTACTGCTAATCTTGCTTTTGCTACTTTTTCATAAGGTAATTCGAATGTTTTTGTTCTTGTTTTTATCTTCACTTCAACAGTAACCGTTTTTCCATCGAAGCCTTTTAAAACACCTTCGAATTCTTTTGCATTTTCAATTGGTTCATATGTTTTAATATATACGTTTTTGCCAATTGCCTTTTCAAAATCTTTATCTTTCTTTAATGGTCTTTCCGCTCCTGGAGAAGACACCTCTAGAAAGTAATTTTCAGGAATTGGATCTACTTCATCTAGTTTCTCACTTAGCTTTTCACTAACTGCTGCGCATTCATCTATATCTACACCAGATTCTTTATCAATATATACGCGTAAAAACCAGTTAGGGCCTTCTTTTACATATTCTACATCCACTAATTCCAAATGTAGTTCTTGTAGAATTGGCTCTACCATTCCTTCCACTAATTCAGTTACTTTGCTCAAAATTTTTCCCTCCTTAAGCAAGGAACAATAATTCTGTTCTTAGAGTCAACCTAAGAGATTTATCGTATGTAAGGTTGCTTATTTTTTTTAACTTTCATTTCCTATTTTGCAAAAAAAGCCTGTAACAAATAGGAAAGAGTGGGTTGCCCCACTCTCTAATCGCGAAAGTTATCCTTAGTATTTCCAAATAAACTATACCATAACCACATGATTAATGCAAATGAAAGTCCGCTATTTCAACGTTTCTCCACTAGTATGAAAACTTTCGTTAAAATAATGATAATTGATTTTGATCAGGCATATCCCCTAAACAACCATGGTTCTCTAGGTATTGCATAATCGTTTTTGAAACTTTCCCTCTTTGTTGTAAATCTTCTTTTGATAAAAACTCTCCATCTTTACGCGCTTGTACAATATTAATCGCAGCGTTTGTGCCAAGACCTGGAATACTATTAAATGGCGGTATTAATGAGTTTCCTTCGATAATGAATTCAGTAGCACTAGATTTATATAAATCTACTCTTTTAAAAGTAAATCCTCTTTCTACCATTTCGAAAGCAAGTTCCATTACTGTTAGTAAACTTTTTTCTTTTGTAGAAGCATCAAGGCCTTTTCCATTAATCTCGTCTATAACTGCTTTAATACTTTCTGAGCCTTTTACCATTGCGTCCACATCAAAATCATCTGCGCGTACGGTGAAATATGCTGCATAATATAAAAGTGGATGATGGACTTTAAAATATGCAATCCTAACAGCCATTAATACATAAGCAGCAGCATGGGCTTTAGGGAACATATACTTAATTTTTTTACAAGAATCAATATACCATTCAGGGACTTCATTCTTACGCATTTCTTCTTCCATCTCATCAGAAAGACCTTTCCCTTTACGAACACTTTCCATAATTTTAAATGCAAAACTTGGTTCTAACCCTTGGTAAATCAAGTAAACCATTATATCATCACGACATCCAATTACTTCGCTAAGATTACAAATATTATTATGAATAAGTTCTTGGGCATTTCCTAACCAAACATCTGTACCGTGAGATAATCCGGATATTTGGACTAATTCAGAGAATGTCGTTGGCTTCGTATCTTCTAACATTTGACGAACGAATTTTGTTCCAAATTCCGGTATACCGAATGTACCTGTTTTACAGTTAATTTGCTCAGGTGTAACCCCTAATGATTCAGTACCACTAAATATCTTCATTACCTCTGGATCATCTGTCGGAATTGTCTTAGGATCAATTCCACTTAGATCTTGAAGCATTCTAATAACAGTTGGATCATCATGACCAAGTATATCTAGTTTTAAAACATTGTCATGAATGGAATGGAAATCAAAGTGGGTTGTTTTCCATTCGGAGTTTCGATCATCTGCTGGAAACTGTATTGGTGAGAAATCATAAACATCCATATAATCTGGAATAACAATAATTCCCCCTGGATGCTGCCCTGTTGTTCTTTTAACACCCGTACATCCAGATGCTAAGCGATCAATTTCAGCTCCACGTATTTGTAAATTATTATCATTTTGATATGCCTTAACGTATCCATAAGCTGTCTTATCTGCAACTGTACCAATAGTTCCAGCACGGTATACATATTCTTCACCAAACAATACTTTTGTATAGTTATGTGCTTTTGGTTGATATTCACCAGAAAAGTTAAGGTCAATATCCGGTACTTTATCTCCCTTAAATCCAAGGAATGTTTCGAATGGAATATCATGTCCATCTTTTTTCAATCTTGTCCCACAATTTGGGCAGTTTTTATCAGGTAAGTCGAAGCCTGAACCAACTGATCCATCATTAAAGAACTCAGAATACTTACATTCTGTGCAAATATAATGTGGTGGAAGTGGATTTACTTCTGTGATTTCGGTCATTGTTGCAACAAATGACGAACCAACCGATCCACGGGAACCTACTAGATAACCATCATCCAATGATTTTTTCACTAGCTTATGAGAAATCAAATAGATAACAGCAAATCCATGACCAATGATACTTTTCAATTCTTTTTCTAGTCTTGCTTCAACTATTTCAGGAAGGTCTTCTCCATAAATGCTTCTAGCCATTCCATAACTCATTTGGCGCATTTCTTCCTCTGAACCCTCAATTTTCGGTGTATAAAGATCATCTTTAATCGGTTTAATAACATCAATCATATCCGCAATTTTATTCGTATTCGTTACAACAATCTCTTTAGCTTTTTCAGGACCTAAAAAGCTAAAACAATCAAGCATTTCATTTGTTGAGCGGAAATGAACATCTGGTAATTTATGACGGTTCAATGGATTAGCTCCACCTTGTGAACTAACCAGTATTTCACGATAAATTTTATCATTTGGATTTAAATAATGTACATTACCAGTTGCTACCACTGGAATTTCTAACTTATCACCAAGCTTCACAATATTTCCAATGATTTCTTCTAACGCTTTTTCATTTTGAACTAGTTCCATTTCAATTAAATGTGCATATACCTCTTTCGGCATCACTTCTAAATAATCATAAAATGGAGCAATATCTTCTACTTCCTCTGGTGCCTTTTGCATCATGGCCTCAAACACTTCACCTTTATCACAAGCGGAACCAATTAAAAGTCCTTCCCGATACTTCTGTAAAACTGATCTTGGGATTCTTGGTACACGATAAAAGTAATTAATATGTGCAATGGAAACTAGTTTAAATAAGTTTTTCAAACCAACATCATTTTGCGCAAGTACCGTACAATGATAGGGACGTGCTCGTTGATATGCATTTCCTTGCCCCATATTTTCGTTTAATTGGTTATGATTTAATATCCCTTTTTCTGCAGCATCCTTCAGCATTTTCAAGGCTAGATAACCAGTAGCTTCCGCATCATAAATGGCCCGGTGATGCTGTGTTAATTCAATATCAAATTTTTTCGCTAATGTATTTAAACGGTGATTCTTCATTTCAGGATATAAAAATCTACCAAGTTCTAGCGTATCAATTACAGCATTGTTAGTTTTCGGTAGTCCTGCCTTCTGGTAACCTACGTTAATAAAGCCAACATCAAAACTAGCATTATGCGCTACTAAAATGCTATCCCCGGTCCATTCAACAAATTTCCTTAATACTACATCTATTTCTGGAGCCTCTTGCACCATTTCATCTGTAATACCAGTTAAGTTAATGGTTGTAGCTGATAAACGATGGTGAGGATTAGCAAATGATTCAAAACGATCTATTATTTCCCCGTCTTTCATTTTTACAGCTGCAAGTTCAATAATGGTGTTATAAACTGCAGATAGTCCTGTTGTCTCTACGTCAAAAACTACATAGGTTGCATCTTCGAGTAAAATATCTTTTTCGTTATAGGCGATTGGTACTCCGTCATCGACTAAGTTCACTTCGACACCATATAATATTTTTACATCATTTTTCTGTCCTGCACCAAATGCTTCCGGAAATGATTGGGCGCCAGC
Organism: Niallia sp.; assembly: GCA_035556015.1. Taxonomy (GTDB): domain Bacteria; phylum Bacillota; class Bacilli; order Bacillales; family Cytobacillaceae; genus Niallia. Next base: position 21,836 of record DATMFU010000211.1, read on the forward strand.
ATGATCTGTTATCGCTATAGCTTTATGTCCCCATTTTTTAGCTTGAGCAACTAAATTACCTACAGAAGATACAGCATCCATTTGACTCATCGGTGTATGCAAATGTAGCTCTACTCTCTTTTCATCTTCTTTTGCAGTATCTTTTCGTTCAACTGGTCTAATTTCGTTTAAATCATTCCCAATCATAACTAAATCGCGAACAAATGTATCATTTTGGATACTACCACGAGCTCTCAGCCACATTCCTTTTTTCACTAATTGGAACAGTGCAGCATCCTCTTTATCACGAGAGAACATTTTTACAAGAATAGAACTTGTATAATCTGTTATTTTAAACGTTAGTAATGTTCTACCACTTCGTAGCTCTTTTGTTTCTGCAAAGAATACATAACCTTCAATGGTAACTCGTCTTTCTTCATCTACTATCTCTTCTAATCTTCTAAAATCACTATCATCTTTAATGGTTAATCCAATTGTTAGAGGGCCAGAAGGAACAATTGCATCTCCTGCTTCTTTTTCCGCTTCCATCTTTTGAATATCAAGAAGGGCTTGTTTTCCTCTTTCCTCATCTTCCTTCTGCTTCGCTAATAAGAACTTCTCATATTCTGCGTTAGAAGTGTCTTCTGTTATTTCTGTATCTAAAGAAAGAGATGGGAAACCAAAAATTTGATAAGCATCTGTTATCATTTGTGCATATTTTCTTTTTATTGCTAAACCTTCCATTTCGTTATTTACCGAAATCGTTAGCTTATTCCCAGAATATTTAGGGACTTGTTCATTTAACAATTTTAATAAAGGTGGAGATATCCCTTGCATTTCCTCTATGCAAGCAGACCAATAATCCCTGATTAATACTTCTGTAACAAGATCATTTCTTGTTTTCATATCAAAAGTAACAGAAGCTATATGAGAAAAATTACTTTTTAGTTTCGCTGTAAATAATTGATATAATTTATAAGGAATAATATTCTCAAATAGGAAATGAAAATGCCATTTTTTTGCACGCTTTTCGACAACAATTTTTTCAATGCTGGCGTTGCGAAAATGGGAAACGTATGAATCATCCGTTAATTGCAATTGCTGCAATAATATTTGGAAACGATCCATTTTCCCCTGAATATCACTCATTCCACTTGCTCCTTTCCTAAATGCGTGAATGTATAAAAGATATTATACCATAGTTCCTTCGTCCAACCTTTCTGAAATAAACCAGTACATAATGGAAAAATGGTTATAGTACATTCCTTCCTACCACCAAAGTATTTTAGTAAATATCAAACCAAAAGAAAAAGATTTAGCTCAAAGCTAAACCTTTTTCTCCGCTAGAATTAAACTCGTATAATCAAGCTAACAATTGGTTAATCGTTGCTACTAACTCATTTTCATGTACTTCAATCATTTCTCCAGTACTTCTAACCTTCACTTCTACAATACCTTCTGAAGCTTTTTTCCCAACCGTAATACGAATTGGTAAACCAATTAGATCAGAATCGGCAAATTTCACTCCAGCTCGTTCTGGACGATCATCTACTAATACATCTAAGCGATTTGCCTTAAGTGAATTGTATAGCTTATCTGTTAATTCATTTTGATTTTCATCTTTCGTATTCACTGTAATTAGGTGAATATCAAATGGTGCAACAGCTTTTGGCCAAATAATACCTCTATCGTCATTAAATTGCTCAACAATAGCAGCCATTGTTCTAGATACCCCGATACCATAGCAACCCATAATAATAGGCTGATTTCGACCGTTTTCATCTAAATAAGTAGCACCCATTGCTTCACTATAACGGGTACCTAATTTAAAGACATGCCCTACTTCTATACCTTTGGCAAATACAATTGTACCTTTTCCGTCTGGTGAAAGATCCCCTTCTTGAATAAAGCGAATATCAGCATATTGTGTTACTTGGAAATCACGCTCTGGATTCACATTGATAAAGTGGAAATCTTCCTCATTTGCTCCACATACTCCATTTACGATTGATTTAACCGCATGATCAGCTATTACTTCTACATCTTTTACTTCAACTGGTCCAACAGATCCTACTTTACTACCTAATAGTTTTACTGTTTCACTAGGATCAGCTAGTTCTACTATACTTGCATCTAATAAGTTCTTTACTTTAATATCGTTTACTTCATGGTCACCACGAACTAAAACGAGAACAAATTTATCATCGACTTTAAATAATAATGATTTAATACATTTTTCTGGACTAGTTTGTAAAAACGCAGATACCTCTTCAATTGATTTTTGATTCTTTGTTTCTACTTTTTCTAATTCATTTAATGGCTCGTCTGATTTTTCATAGGTGTTGATGACAGGAGCCATTTCTATATTTGCAGCATAATTCGATTCTGTTGAATACGCAATAGTATCTTCCCCAACATCTGATAATGCCATAAATTCATGTGTATCTTTTCCACCCATTGCACCACTATCTGCTATTACAGCTCGATAATCTAATCCACATCTTGCAAATGTATTAGAATAAGCTTGGTATAATCCTTCATAAACCTCATCTAGACTTTCTTGTGATGTATGGAAGCTATATGCATCTTTCATGATAAATTCACGGCCACGTAAAATTCCGAAACGTGGGCGTTTTTCATCTCTGAACTTTGTTTGAATTTGATAAAGCGTTAATGGTAATCGTTTATATGATTTTACTTCATCGCGCACTAGACTTGTAATTACTTCCTCATGTGTAGCTCCAAGTGCAAACTCACGACTATTTCTGTCTTTTAATCGCATTAATTCTGGACCATATGTAAACCATCTACCAGATTCTTGCCATAATTCAGCTTGTTGCAATGCAGGCATTAATAGTTCTACTCCACCTGCAGCATCCATTTCTTCTCTAATAATTTGCTCTATTTTTTTTAATACTTTATTAGCTAGTGGTAAATAAGAATAGACACCACTTGCATTTTGTCTAATGTACCCTGCTCTTAGTAAAAGCTGATGGCTTTTGATTTCTGCATCTGCTGGTACTTCTCTTAATGTTGGTATTAACATTTTACTTTGCTTCATTTATTTGCACCTCAATATTATAAATAGCCTCTAATAGTACTCATATCTATTAATAAAACAACATTTCCCCTTTGATGTAAAGGGGAAAATAAATTATTTAATAAAAAATCGTTGAATATCGTTCCAAGTAACAACAATCATTAATAACATTAATAACGCAAACCCTATAAAATGAACCATTCCTTCTTTTTGTCGATCAATTGGTTTTCCTCGCACAGCCTCAATGGCGAAGAATAGTAATCGACCACCATCTAGTGCTGGCAATGGCAGAAGATTCATAATTCCAAGGTTTATACTTAATACTGCTGCCCAATTTACTAATGAATAAACACCGGATTGTGCTACAGTATCTGTTGATTGATAGATAGCAACAGGTCCACCTAATGCATCAATAGAAAATTGTCCAGTCACTAATTTACCGACTGCACCAATAATGGTTTTCGTCCAAGTATAGGTACGTTTAACACCAAATTGAAGGGACTTTAGAGGCGATTTTTCCATTGGACTATATACACCGACTAATCCTATTGTCTTACCTTTTACTTCTGTCTCCTTCGGTGTTACATCCACCGTCAGTTCTTCCCCATTTCGTTCAATAAGGAAATCTAAATTTTCTCCTGGGCTTTTTTGTATAATCGTAACAACTTCATCCCAGGATGAAACGGATTGACCATCAATACTGATTACTTTATCTCCTTCTTGTAATCCAGCACTCATAGCTGCACCATCTTCAGTTAATTCACCTAGCTTTGCTTCATCCGTAGGCATACCTTGCAAGAGGGCAAGGATAACAAATAATACAAAAGCTAATACGAAGTTCATAGCAGGGCCAGCAAATATTGCTAATGTACGTTGAAGCAATGTTTTACTTGCAAATTGACGATCGTATGGAGCAATCAATGTTTCTGTACCATTTTCGACAATAACCGCATCTTTTTTTATCGGAAATTGATACAGTTTGTCTTCTAAGTCATCTTCCACATATCCTTTAATAAATAGTTGATGCTCTAAATCAGCTTCCTCTACATTAATGATACGTGTATCTGGATATTTATCCTTATTATTAATAATAATTTTTGTTACTTCTTCGTTATTATTAAGGATAATTCCAATACGGTGACCAGCTTTGATCTCCACCATTTCTGGATCTTCTCCTGCCATACGAACATACCCACCAATGGGAAGAAGACGAATGGTATAAACAGTTTCTCCTCTTTTTAAAGAAAGAACCTTTGGACCCATACCAATTGCAAATTCACGGCATAAAATTCCTGCTCGCTTTGCTAATACAAAGTGCCCTAATTCATGGAAGAACACTAAAGCACCAAAAATGATGATAAAAGCTATTACTGTATACAAATTTTAACCCCCTATTTATAGAAGTGTGCTAACTCTTTTTCTTGTTTCTTTGTCTACCTCTTGAATCACTTCAAAGCTTGGGTTAAGTATATTCTCATGGGTATTTAATGCGCTCTCAATTAAGTCCTCAATTTGTAGGAAACTGATTTCGTGATTTAAAAATCTTTGTACAGCAACTTCATTTGCTGCATTTAATACAGTTGGCAAAGTCCCACCAGCTTTTCCTGCTTCATATGCAAAAGCCAAACATTTAAAACGATTCATATCCATTTTTTCAAAATGTAATTTTCCAATGCTCGCTAAATCTAATCTTTCTGCATTTCTTAATACTAATCGGTCTGGATAAGATAATGCATATTGAATAGGCATGCGCATATCAGGAGTTCCTAATTGAGCCATTACACTACTATCATGAAATTCTACCATGGAATGAATTATACTTTCTTTATGTAGTAATACATCTATTTTCTCATATGGTAGGGAAAATAGCCAATGAGCTTCTATTACTTCTAACCCTTTATTCATCATAGTTGCTGAATCAATGGTGATTTTTGCCCCCATAGACCAGTTCGGATGCTTTAGGGCGTCCGCAACTGTCACATTTTTTAAATCCTCACGACTACGATCACGGAAGCTTCCACCAGATGCTGTTATAATTAACCGCTCAATATTCTTTTCTCGTTCACCTTGTAAGCATTGAAATATAGCTGAATGCTCACTATCAACTGGTAATACTTGTACATTATATTTTGCTGCAGCTTCCATTACAATATGCCCTGCAGTTACTAAAGTTTCTTTGTTTGCAATTGCAATAACCTTTTTAGCTTCAATTGCTTGTAATGTAGGCTGTAAGCCGACACTTCCCATCACTGCATTTACTAAGATATCTGACTTATGATATACAGCAACTTCTGTTAACCCTTCCACTCCGTAACTAAATGTAACGGTAGGAAATTCTTGTCTAAGTGTTATACAATCTGACTTCTCTGCTACAGCAACAAGGTCAGGCATAAACTTGCGAATAATTTTTCTTGTTAAATCGATGTTTTTCCCCGATGAAAAGGCAACTAATTGGAATGCTTCTGGATGGTTTTCGATAACATCTAGTGTTTGTGTACCAATCGATCCAGTTGCCCCTAGTAAACTAATATGCTTCACTTTCTCACTCCTACAATTAATCCTATTTTTAAATTAAATGAAGAAAACGTTCAAAAATAAAAAATAGTAATGGCCAAACAAAAATAAGACTATCAAAGCGATCCAAGATTCCACCATGTCCTGGTAATAGTTTTCCAGAATCTTTGACATCATAATGACGTTTTAAGGCTGATTCTGCTAAATCACCAATTTGTCCAAAAATAGATAAAATGATGGTTGTAAAAATAAATCCTATAGACCATTCTATGTATCCAAATACATTAAATAGAACACCTACAATAACTGCACATAGAATGCCACCAAAAAAACCTTCAACTGTTTTATTTGGACTAATATCTGGCCATAATTTTCTTTTCCCTAAAGCTCTCCCTATAAAATAGGCACCTGAATCAGTAGCCCATATAATAAATAAAGAATAAACAAGATAGGATAAATCTATTCCACGAATTTCATTAAAAAAGTAAAAGCCGGTACCTACATAAATAACAGCTAATGTTGAAAAAGAAACATCATCAAAAGTAAATCTATTTTTTGAAAATACCATATATGTTAGCAACAATAAAATGGCGATTAAACCTATTTCTATTTTGCTTACTTTTAAGTAGTCCATTGTATTTGTTGGTAATACCATAAAACAGACAGCAATTACAGAAATTACTCCTGGAATAGAAACAAATGAGATTTTCCTCATTCTAAACATTTCAAAAATGCCTATAGCCGCAAGCAAAAATGTAAAAATAGTTAATGGTGTTTTTCCTATTAAAACAAATGGTAAAAAAATAGCAATTGCTATTATAGCTGTAATAATTCTTTGCTTCATCTCACTATACCCAACTCTCTTCAGACTCCTCCAAAACGACGCTGTCTGTTTTGGAATTCTTCTATTGCTTCTACTAAGTCTTGTTCACTAAAGTCTGGCCAAAAAACAGATGTAAAATATAATTCTGTGTATGCTATTTGCCAGAGCATAAAGTTACTTATTCTGATTTCGCCACTTGTACGAATTAATAAATCTGGATCATTCAGATTATTAGTCATCAAGTAGGATGAAAAAACTTCATTCGTAAGATTATCTATATCCAATTTTTTCTCTTGATAATCTTTAGCAACCGCTTTTACAGCCTCAACCACTTCCGCTCTAGATCCATAGTTCAAAGCAAAATTCAATTGAAGCCCTGTATTATTTTTTGTTTTTTCTACAGCATTATTTAATGCATTTAAAGTAGAAGCTGGTAACTCATCGGTATACCCCATAGCTGTAACTCGAACATTTTTCTCAATTAATTCTGGTAAGAATGTGCTAAGAAACTGTTCTGGAAGGGACATAATATAATCCACTTCTGATTTAGGTCTTTTCCAATTTTCCGTAGAGAATGCATACAAGGTTAACACTTTAATTCCTATTTCATCAGCAACTCTTGTAATTCTCTTTACACACTTCATACCTTCATGGTGGCCAGCAACTCTTGGCAGCTTTCTTTTCTTTGCCCATCTGCCATTCCCATCCATTATAATAGCAACATGTTCAGGTATAGGTTGCTTTTTAAGTGTTACTATACGGTCTTGGAGTTCAGAAGAAATAGCTTTCTTCTTCCATAACCTTATCTTGTTAAACATAAATAGCTCCTCCAAAATAAATCCTTCTGTCTTGAGACATCACTCATCGGGATTCACTTTTACTTATTCTTTTTTATCTAATTAAGAATGATAAAATAAGTTCCCTTTCTATATTATAGGAAACTAGTAAGCATAAGCAACTACCAAATGAAAAACAGTAAATTGGAAAATGAATAGAAGTTGTTTACTTCTTCCCTAAGAATATCCCCTAGACCCTCCTTTTATGAGGATCTTATCAAAAAAAACGATATGTAATAGCCTAAAAACACACAAACAGCTCCCTATTAATTAGAGAGCTGTTAACCTTTGTACCTTAGATTTGACACACTTATACTTCTAAAATTTCTTTTTCTTTTTCCTTAGTAAGTGCATCAACTTTGCTGATGAATTCATCTGTTAATTTCTGAATATCATCATTATAACCACGAAGATCATCTTCCGTAATTTCTCCGTTTTTCTCCAACTTCTTCAAATCGTCATTTCCATCACGACGTATATTACGAATAGCAATCTTTGCTTCTTCGGATTCTTTTTTGACATTTTTGACTAACTCTTTACGACGTTCTTCTGTAAGCATAGGAATAGATAATCGAATTACGCTACCATCATTAGAAGGATTTAAGCCGATATCTGACTTTAGGATAGCTTTTTCAATTTCTCCTAAAATAGTCTTATCATACGGTTGGATAACTAGCAATCTTGCTTCTGGAACACTAATACCTGCAAGTTGATTTACAGGAGTAGGAGCACCATAATAATCTACTGTGATACGATCTAGTAAAGATGCATTTGCACGTCCAGCACGAATACTAGCAAGTTCTCTTGAATAACTTTGAATTGCTTTATTCATTTTTTCTTTCGTATTAGCAATAACTTGTTTTGGCATTATTTTTTCCCCCTTACTATAGTTCCAATTGTTTCTCCCATAACTGCTTTCTTAATATTACCATTTTCTGTAATAGAGAAAACAAGTAATGGAATATCATTATCCATACATAACGATGAAGCAGTGGAATCCATAACCGCAAGTCCGTCCTTAATTACATCGAAATAAGTCAGTTCGTCATATTTAGTAGCAGTTTTATCTGTTTTAGGATCAGCTGTATAAACACCGTCCACATTATTTTTTGCCATTAATATTACGTCTGCCTCAATTTCTGCAGCTCTTAACGCAGCAGTAGTATCTGTTGAGAAGTATGGATTACCAGTACCAGCAGCAAAAATAACTACACGTTTCTTCTCAAGATGTCTAATAGCACGTCTTCTTATATAAGGCTCAGCAACCTGTCTCATTTCGATTGAAGATTGTACACGTGTTTCAATGCCTAATTGTTCTAAACTATCTTGAAGCGCTAAAGAGTTCATAACAGTTGCTAGCATACCCATATAATCAGCATTAGCACGATCCATGCCCATTTCTTCTCCGATTTTACCACGCCAGATATTTCCGCCACCAACAACAACTGCAGCTTCTACGCCTAAATCTGCAACTTCTTTTACTTGCTCAGCTACATTTTTAATGATACTTGGATTAATACCAAAGCCAGCTTCACCTGCTAGTGCCTCACCACTTAATTTAAGAACAACACGTTTATATTTTGGATTACTCATGGAAACCTCCGCTTTAATATAATAGCTAATCTTGAAAAATAGGGAACACCATGGTGCCCCCTAAATAAAACAATGTTTGATACTTATTATTTTTTGTTAACTTGGTTCATAACTTCTTCTGCAAAGTTATCTTCACGTTTTTCGATTCCTTCTCCTACTTCGTAACGAACGAATTCACGTAAAGTAGCACCTTTAGATTCTACGAATTGACGAACCTTTTGGTCTGGATTCTTAACGAATGATTGGTCAAGTACACAAACATCTTCAAAATATTTACCTAAACGGCCTTCTACCATTTTTTCTACGATTTTAGCAGGTTTTCCTTCGTTTAGAGCTTGTTGCGTTAATACTTCTTTCTCATGAGCAACTTCTTCAGCAGAAACTTGGTCACGAGAAACATATTTAGGATTTAGTGCAGCAATATGCATAGCTACATCTTTAGCAGCTACTTCGTCAGTAGTACCTTCTAAAACTGTTAATACACCAATGCGTCCACCCATGTGAAGGTAAGCACCAAAAGCATCATTATCAGTTTTTGTTTTCACTTCAAAGCGACGTAATGATAATTTTTCACCAATTTTAGCAATAGCAGAATTAATATGTGCTTCTACAGTAGTACCAGAAGTAATTTCACTTGCAGTTGCCTCTTCAATGCTAGCAGGTTTAGATGCTAATAGATGAGTAGCAAGTTCTTTTACTAAAGCTTGGAAACCTTCGTTTTTAGCAACGAAATCTGTTTCAGAATTCACTTCTAGGATAACTGCTTCGTTACCTTCAACAGCAACATAAGTAGTACCTTCTGCAGCAACACGGTCTGCTTTTTTAGCAGCACTAGCCATTCCTTTTTCACGTAAGAAATCGATCGCTTTATCTAAATCACCATTTGTTTCTGTAAGTGCTTTTTTACAATCCATCATTCCAGCACCAGTTTTTTCACGTAGTTCTTTAACCATTTGAGCTGTAACAGCCATAGTAATTAGCCTCCTTAAGGTCTATGTATTATTTTTTATCCAAATTCACTCTATTTTAAGCAGGATTCTTGAAAAAAAGGTGATAAGAGGGATGCTCTTTATCACCTTTTTTCACAAGTCCCTAAACGTCATTTCTTATTATCAAACTAGTAACCTATACCGGTCATTTAACAAGATTATTGCGTTTATTAAGCAGTTGTTACTTCTTCACCTTGTTTAGCTTCTAAAATAGCATCTGCCATTTTTGCAGTTAATAATTTAACAGCACGGATTGCATCATCATTCGCAGGAATAACAACATCAATTTCGTCTGGATCACAGTTAGTATCAACAATACCAACGATTGGAATATTTAATTTATGAG
>DATMFU010000212.1:0-36723 GCA_035556015.1 Niallia sp.
GCGTCTGACTACGGATCAGAAGGTTATGGGTTCGACTCCTTTCGGGCGCGCCATATTTACGGGAAGTAGCTCAGCTTGGTAGAGCACTTGGTTTGGGACCAAGGGGTCGCAGGTTCGAATCCTGTCTTCCCGACCACGAAATACATTTGATTTGGGGCCTTAGCTCAGCTGGGAGAGCGCCTGCCTTGCACGCAGGAGGTCAGCGGTTCGATCCCGCTAGGCTCCACCAATACAAATATTTTATTATGGCGGCGTAGCTCAGCTGGCTAGAGCGTACGGTTCATACCCGTGAGGTCGGGGGTTCGATCCCCTCTGCCGCTACCATAAATAATGGACCTTTAGCTCAGTTGGTTAGAATGCCTGCCTGTCACGCAGGAGGTCGCGGGTTCGAGTCCCGTCCGGACCGCCATTTTTAAAAAATGAAATATGGCTCAGTAGCTCAGTCGGTAGAGCAAAGGACTGAAAATCCTTGTGTCGGCGGTTCGATTCCGTCCTGAGCCACCTTTATGCCGTTACTTTTTAACAGCAACTAACATGATGGCGGATATGGCGAAGTGGTTAACGCATCGGATTGTGGCTCCGACATTCGTGGGTTCGATTCCCATTATTCGCCCCATTTAAAATAATTAAATATGCGGGTGTAGTTTAATGGTAAAACCTCAGCCTTCCAAGCTGATGTCGTGGGTTCGATTCCCATCACCCGCTCCATATTATGGGCCTATAGCTCAGCTGGTTAGAGCGCACGCCTGATAAGCGTGAGGTCGATGGTTCGAGTCCATTTAGGCCCACCATAATATTCCGCAGTAGCTCAGTGGTAGAGCATTCGGCTGTTAACCGAACGGTCGTAGGTTCGAGTCCTACCTGCGGAGCCATTTTTTTTGGGGAAGTACTCAAGAGGCTGAAGAGGCGCCCCTGCTAAGGGTGTAGGTCGCGTGAGCGGCGCGAGGGTTCAAATCCCTCCTTCTCCGCCATTTGGCCCGTTGGTCAAGCGGTTAAGACACCGCCCTTTCACGGCGGTAACACGGGTTCGAATCCCGTACGGGTCATAAAAAGCTGATAGCATTTGCTATCAGCTTTTTTGTTGTTATTTATATATTTTTTTATTTAGATATATTCGAATAATACTATGATTATTGTAAGTATTTTCCACTCTAAACCTTTATTAGCTACTTCCATATTTCAGAATATTCCTTCCTAAATATACGCGTTAAAACATAAATCTCCAATTTGGGACTCTATAAATCCAAAATAATATAACCTCTTATCACTGAAGCGAACGAAATTGATTACTTCGTATTTTCTAGTGTTACACTTCATTTTTTCAATCACAAGAGTTTGTGAATGTTTTCTCAACTATTTTTTGCTAAATGACATAAAAAAAATAATAATATCATAAAATTTTAAAAACAAAAAAGGATTTTACTATTATTAATAGAATATTAAAATTAATCTCTAAATATAGGGGTTTTTGCCAATAGTTAGTATATTATGAATTATTTTCCAAAATATTTCAAAAAAATATTTTCTCTTATTTCAATTTGTTTTAGTAGATAAGAAAAAGGGAATAGTTCATAGAGTGTAAAGACTCACTTTAAATTATTAGTATTAGAAAGTAGGATGACAGTGGAGACAGTATATCCAACAGAATTTCAGCTACATTTATTTCATGAAGGTAACTTATTTGAGAGCTATCGGCTATTTGGATCCCATGTACATCTTTTAAATGAAGAGGTGTATACAACTTTTTGTATATGGGCTCCTAATGCTAAGAATGTTTATTTAGTTGGCGATTTTAATAATTGGGATGGAACCGGTTATTCTCTCCAAAGGATAAATAAAGAAGGAATATGGTTATTAAAAGTGGATAAGGATCTATCGGGTGCAATATATAAATACAAAATAGTAACTGCAGATGATAGAGTACTCCTTAAAGCAGATCCATTTGCTTTCTATTCTGAAGTTAGACCAAATACTGCTTCCATAGTATATTCATTAGATGGATATAAATGGAAAGATTCTAAATGGAAACAGAAGAAAGCAAAGAAGAATGTTCTTAATGAACCAATGGCTATTTATGAAGTACATTTAGGTTCTTGGAGAACGCATAGTAATGGAGATTTATATACTTATAGAGAACTAGCAGATGAATTGATACCATATTGTGTAGAACAGGGATTTACACATATTGAAATCCTTCCAGTGGTAGAACATCCACTTGATATTTCTTGGGGATATCAAGGAACCGGTTATTATTCAGCAACTAGTAGATTCGGAGAACCAAAAGATTTAATGTATTTTATTGATATGTGTCATCAGCATAATCTTGGGGTTATTATGGATTGGGTACCAGGTCATTTTTGTAAAGATGCACATGGATTATATCAATTCGATGGTACAAGTCAATTTGATTATGCCAATCCTAAAGATAGAGAAAACCTTATTTGGGGAACTGCTAACTTTGACTTAGGAAAGAAAGAAGTACATAGTTTTTTGATATCTAATGCAATATTTTGGATGGAATATTTCCATATAGACGGTTTTAGAGTAGACGCCGTTTCTAATATTATTTACTGGCCAAATTCAAATGAAAATAGTGTCAATCCCTATGGAATTGAATTTCTCCAAAAACTTAATCAAACAGTTTGTCAGTATGATCCATCCATAATAATGTTTGCTGAGGATTCAACAGATTGGCCTCAAGTAACTGCACCTGTTCATTATGGAGGTATTGGATTTCATTATAAATGGAATATGGGTTGGATGAATGACATTTTAAAATACATGGAAACACATTCAGATGATCGAAAGTATGTTCATGATAAAGTAAGCTTTTCTTTACATTATGCTTTTTCAGAGAATTTTATTTTACCATTCTCACATGATGAAGTAGTTCATGGGAAAAAGTCATTATTAGATAAAATGCCTGGTGATTACTGGCAAAAATTCGCACAATTTCGACTTTTATTAGGTTATATGTTTGCACACCCAGGAAAAAAATTATTATTTATGGGGGCAGAATTTGGACAATTCTCTGAATGGAAAGATAAGGAACAATTAGATTGGATGCTATTAGACTATGAAATGCATCAAAAAGCAAATACTTATCTAAAAGAGTTATTGAAAATATATAAAAGGTCAAAACCCCTTTATCAGTATGACCATAGGCAAGATGGTTTTGAATGGATAGATGTAAATAATAAGGATCAGTCTATTTTTTCATTTATTCGCAAATCAGAAAAAGAGGATGAATATTTAGTTGTAATTTGTAATTTTACGTATCATACATACGAGAACTATAGAATTGGAGTACCTCATAACAATCAATTCCGCGAAATATTGAATAGTGATACCGATACATTCGGTGGAGCTAATTATATAAATAAAAAAGTAATAAAGGCAGAGGAAATAGAGTTTCACGGAAGACCATACTCTGTTGAATTAACAGTACCAGCTTTTAGTGTAATTATCTTACGACCAGTTCAACATCGAAAGGGGAGGAAAGGAAATGGGAAAGAAACGGTGCGTCGCAATGCTACTAGCAGGGGGAAAAGGGAGTAGGTTATATTCCTTAACCAAAAGTTTAGCTAAGCCTGCAATTCCCTTCGGAGGGAAGTATAGAATCATTGATTTTACACTAAGTAACTGTTCTAATTCTGGAATAGAAACAGTGGGGGTATTAACTCAATATCAACCACTAGTGTTAAACTCCTATATTGGAATTGGCAGTGCATGGGATTTGGACCGAGTAAATGGTGGGGTAACAGTACTCCCCCCTTATAGTGAATCCTCAGAAGTAAAATGGTATACGGGTACTGCAAGTGCAATTTATCAAAACCAGAATTACTTATCTCAATATAATCCTGAATATGTTCTCATTCTATCTGGAGATCATATATACAAGATGAACTATGAACGTATGCTAGAGTATCATATTAGTAAAAAAGCGGACGCATCTATTTCTGTTATTGAAGTGCCTTGGGACGAAGCTAATAGATTTGGAATTATGAATACAAACGAGGATATGGATATTATAGAATTCGAAGAAAAGCCTGAAAATCCTAAAAATAATCTAGCTTCTATGGGAATTTATATTTTTAAATGGGAAGTATTGCAAGCATTATTAGAAGAAGATAATGAGAATAAAAATTCTTCTCATGATTTTGGAAAAGATATCATTCCTTTATTAATAGAAAAGCAAAAAAAGGTAGTTGCTTATCCCTTTAAAGGATATTGGAAGGATGTTGGAACTGTTCAAAGTTTATGGGAAGCAAACATGGATTTATTAGATGAAGAAAGTGATTTAAATATCTCTGATTATGATTGGAGAATATACACAGTTAATCCAAATCATCCACCTCAATATATTTCAGGTGAAGCAAGTGTAAAAGAATCCATGGTAAATGAAGGCTGCATAATTAGTGGTGATTTAGAAAAATCAATTGTTTTTCAAGGTGTGACCGTTGGAAAGGGGACAATTATTCGGAGTTCGGTAATAATGCCTGATGCGGAAATCGGAAACAATGTTTATATTGAGAAAGCCATTGTCCCTTCTAACATAAGAATACCAGATGGGCTTGTCATTAAACCGAGTGAAAACACAAATGAAGTAGTATTAGTTACAGAAGAGTTGGTTAATGATTTAATTTCCTAACATACAGGAGGGGTTAAGATGATGAGATCAATGCTAGGCGTTATTGATGCAACAACATACACGGCAGACTTAGAAGAATTAACGGCTCATCGCACACTTGCTGCACTACCAATTGGTGGAAGATACCGTTTAATTGATTTTATTTTATCTAATATGGTGAATTCAGGGATAGGAAGTGTAGCAATATTCCCAAAATACCATTATCGATCCTTAATGGATCATTTAGGTTCAGGGAAAAATTGGGATTTAGATAGAAAACGAGATGGTTTATTTTTCTTTCCTGCTTCCATAACAGATGTAAATAGTAGCGGAATTGGTTCTTTTAATCATTTTGCTGCGAATATAGATTTCTTTAATCGAAGTAAACAAGAATATGCTTTAGTTGCAAATTGCTATACTGTTTTTAATATGGATTTTACTCCAGTATTAGAACGTCATTTAGAAACTACTTGTGATATTACAGAGTTAGTGAATAATGGAAAAACAATGAATGTATACTTGATGAAAAAAACTTTATTAATTGAATTAATTAAAACAAGAGATTTAACAGGCTACACCTCCATTAATGACGTAGTTTCTGATATGAATAGTTCTTTAAAAATATGTGAATATGAATACAACGGCTATGCCGAAAAGATAGATTCAATTACTTCATACTATAAAGTTAGTAATGACATTTTAAAACCTACTGTATGGAATCAGCTTTTTATAAAAGAAAGACCAATTTTTACAAAAGTAAAAGATGAACCACCTACACGCTATACAAGTTTTGGAGAAGTTAAACATTCAATGATAGCAAATGGGTGTGTAATAGAAGGAAATGTACAAAATAGTATAATATCCAGAGCAGTGAAGATAGGAAAAGGTTCTGTCTTAAAAAATTGTATCATTATGCAAAAATGCGTAATTGGTGAAAACTGTTATTTGGATTCTGTTATTTTAGATAAAGATGTGACAGTAGAAAATAACACAGTGATGACTGGAACATCTGCTTCTCCATTTGTAGTTAGAAAAGGAACTGTGCAAGGAGCGTTGATGAATTCGTGAAAGTTTTATTTGCAGTATCAGAGTGCGTACCATTTATTAAATCGGGAGGGCTTGCTGATGTAGCAGGTTCTCTCCCTAAAGAATTGAAAAAACAAGGAACAGACGTTGCTATTATAATGCCTAAATACCAAGATATCCCTGCCCACTTACTAGCTAAGTCTAAGAAAAAGGGATTCTTTTATGTTCCGATAGGTTGGCGTAATCAATATTGTGGTATTGAAGAATTAAAATATGATGGAATTACTATTTATTTAGTTGATAATGAATGGTATTTTAAAAGATCAGGTTTATATGGCTACGGAGATGACGGAGAGCGATTTGCCTTTTTTAATCGTGCTGTATTAGAAAGCTTATCTTTTCTGAATGAATATCCAGATATTATCCATTGTCACGATTGGCATACAGCTATGATTCCATTTCTTTTAAATATAGATTATAAATGGAAAAAGAAGTATAGCAATATAAAAACAGTATTTACTATACATAACCTACAATTTCAAGGAATTCTTCCTAAGTATGTATTAGGGGACTTATTAAATATAAGTGACGATTATTTTAATTCAGACCAACTTGAATTCTATGGAAATGTTAATTATATGAAAGGTGGATTAATTTCTGCCGATAAAATTACAACTGTTAGTCCAACATATAGAAATGAGATACAAACAGAATATTATGGGGAGAAGTTGAATAATGTATTAGTGAAGAGGTCCTCAGATTTATATGGCATCATTAATGGAATTGATGAAGACACCTATGATCCAGAGAAGGATGACATAATTTCTGTTAATTATTCTGCTTCCAGTCTTGATAAGAAAAAAGAAAATAAGCGTTTTATTCAACAGAAGTTCGGTCTAAAAGTGGATGAGAATATACCGGTAATCTCCATGATTACTAGATTAACCAAACAAAAAGGGTTAGAACTAGTTAGACACGTATTCCATGAAATTATGGAAGAAGATGTTCAATTCTTAGTTCTTGGAACAGGAGATCCTGAATTTGAAAATTTCTTCCGAGAGATGGAATATAAATATCCAGATAAATGTAAGGCATATATTGGTTTTGATGAAGGCTTGGCTCACCAAATTTATGCAGGTGCTGATTTATTCTTAATGCCCTCAAAGTTTGAACCATGTGGTTTGGGGCAACTAATTGCACTAAGGTATGGGAATATTCCAATTGTTAGAGAAACCGGTGGGCTAAACGATACTGTATTTTCATATAATGAGAATACACGCGAAGGAAATGGATTTAGTTTCACTAACTTTAATGCTCATGATATGCTTTACACGATTCGTAGAGGAATTCATTATTTCCAAAACGAAAAAGAAGTCTGGAACTTGCTAATGAAAAATGCCATGTTGATGGATAATAGTTGGGCTCAGTCAGCATTTAAGTATAATCAATTATATGCAGAGCTCATCTCAAGGAGTGAATCACATGTTTTCTAGTAAAGAGTCTTTTAAAACTCATTTTTTACAAAAGCTTGAGATGACATATGGAAAGCCATTTGAAGAGACTACGAGTAATGATCACTTTCATACACTTGGTCATATGATAAGAGAATATGTTAGTACAAATTGGATTTATACAAATGAACAAAGTCGTAAAAGTGATGGAAAACAGGTATATTACCTATCTATTGAATTTTTATTAGGAAGACTTCTTAACAATAACTTATTAAATTTAGGTATAGATGAATTAGTTAAGGAAGGTCTAGCAGATTTAGGAATAGACTTTAATGAAGTTGAAGATATTGAACATGATGCAGGTCTTGGAAATGGTGGTCTTGGTAGGTTAGCTGCATGCTTTTTAGATTCTTTAGCTACCCTAAATCTACCAGGCCATGGCTGTGGAATTAGATATAAACATGGTTTATTTGAACAGAAAATAGTAGATGGTTATCAACTTGAACTCCCAGAACAGTGGTTAAAGGAAGGGCAAGTATGGGAAGTAAGGAAAGATGATTTGGCTGTTGATATATATTTCTGGGGAAATATAGATATGTTTGAAAGGGATGGGAAGTTACAGGTTCGGCACTTAAATGCTGAAACTGTAACTGCAGTTCCACATGATGTTCCAGTAATCGGATACAATACAAATACAGTCAATACATTAAGATTATGGAATGCTGAACCTTCTTCTTTAATTGCCAAAGATGTTAAGGATATTATGAGATACAAGAGAGAGACAGAATCTATATCTGGTTTTTTATATCCAGATGATTCAAATGATGAAGGAAAAATATTACGTCTAAAGCAACAATATTTCTTAGTTTCAGCCAGTGTACAGTCTATCGTGAGAAATTATAAACAGCAACATGAAACATTGGAGAACTTCCACAAAAATATTAGTATTCATGTCAATGATACTCACCCAGTTTTGGCAATCCCAGAATTAATGAGAATATTAATGGATGAAGAAGGAATGGGGTGGGAGGAAGCGTGGGAAGTAACTAGCAATACTATTTCTTATACAAATCATACGACACTTTCAGAAGCTTTAGAGCAATGGCCAATCTATCTATTTCAACCTTTACTACCTAGAATATTTATGATTATAAATGAAATTAACGAGCGTTTTTGTAAAAAATTATGGGAAGCATATCCAGGTGATTTTCAGAAAATTGAGAATATGGCGATTGTAGCACATGGTATGATAAAAATGGCACATTTAGCCCTTGTAGGAAGTTACAGTGTAAATGGAGTTGCTGAAATTCATACAGAAATTTTGAAGAAAAGAGAAATGGCGAACTTCTATGCTTTCTTTTCAGAGAAGTTTAATAACAAAACGAATGGTATTACGCATAGGAGATGGTTAATTAAAGCTAATCCTAATCTTGCTCAATTAATAACAAAATCTATTGGGGATAAATGGATTGGTGAGCCTATTCGGCTTAAAGAATTATTGGAATTTAAAGAAAATGCCTCTTTTCTTGATCAACTAGATAGTATTAAACAAAATAATAAGCAGTTATTAGCCAAAATAATTAAAGATCAAAGCGGCATAGTAATTGATCCATCTTCTATATTTGACGTACAAGTAAAAAGGTTGCATGCATATAAAAGGCAATTGCTCAATGTTTTACACATAATGAGCTTATATAATAAACTTCGTGATAATCCTAATTTTGAAATGGAACCTAGAACATTTATATTTGGAGCAAAAGCATCCCCAGGTTATTATTACGCTAAGAAGATAATAAAGCTTATTAATACTGTATCCCATAAAATTAATGATGATAAGAGAATAAATGATAGGTTAAAGGTCGTTTTTCTAGAAAATTATCGAGTATCGTTGGCAGAACACATCTTTCCAGCTGCAGATATCAGTGAACAAATATCCACTGCAAGTAAAGAGGCTTCAGGAACAGGTAATATGAAATTTATGATGAATGGTGCACTTACAGTAGGCACTTTAGATGGAGCAAATATAGAAATGCGCGATTTAGTTGGGGAAGATAACATTTTTATCTTTGGTATGAATCCTAACGAAGTATTAGAGCTTTATCAAAATGGTGGATATAGTTCCAGAGAGTATTACTATCATGATGATAGAATTCATCAGGTTGTGAATCAGTTGAAAAATGGATTTTATGATCATGCAGCAAATGAATTTGATCCAATATTTGATTCTCTTATATTAGAAAATGACCAATTTTTTGTGCTAAAAGATTTTAATTCATATGAAAGAATACATCAAAAAGTGAATGAGGCATATCTTCATAAAAAAGAATGGTTACAAAAAAGTATTACAAATATAGCAATGTCTGGACATTTTTCTAGTGATAGAACAATTCAAGAGTATGCTAAAGATATATGGAGAATTTCTCCTTATTAACAGATGGAAGCTCCAAGGTGTTTATTTCCTTGGAGTTTCCTTATTTTTGTCATTATTTACTCATCATCATTTACATATCCATCATTTTTATGATAAGGAACATCTCCGAAAGGTGCTTCTATTCCTTCATCATCTAATGATTGTTCATATTTTTCATGTTGCTTGTTTGGATAGATAGTATGTTCAGTACCATCTAGATTTGTTGCAACAAAGGATTCATATTCTTCGGTAAATCCCTCATCATCAGAATCTCTGTTATACAAGCTTTCATAATCATCGAAGTCACCTCTTAAATCGGAAGGGGTTTCAGATGTTCCATATCTAGCTACTTCCTGAAAACTATCGTTATAATCTCTTATATCTTCTGTTTCGTAGTGGCGGAATACATTTCCATGTGCTGGTTCTAACATATCTTCTTCAATCGGACGATCTGTTGCTACAAATTGGTCACCACTATATTCTTTCAGTGTAACTGCTGTTGGAAGCGCTTCTAGTCTTTCATATGGAATTTCCTTCCCAGATACTTTGCAAATTCCGTATGTTCCATCCTCAATTGCTTGTAGAGCTTCGTTAATACTATTTAGTTCAGCTTGTACATGTTCTTCGAGAGCAAAGTCTTTTTCACGTTCGAATAGCTCAGTACCCAAATCTGCAGGGTGGTTATCATAGCTAGAAAGTTCACTAACAGATTCCTGTAACATTTCATCTCGTACATACCCATCTACATTTTCTAAAATTTGGGATTTTCTTGATTCTAATTCTTGCTTTAACGTATTAATTTGCTCTTTTGATAACATATAATAACACATCCTTATCAATACTAGTAGTTGTAGTATAGGTGATTTTAACAAAAATAAACGAAAAGACTGATTGATAATAAGGTTCCCTTTTTAATGAATCTAAAACATTTTCTTTTAAAGAAAAAATAAAGGTGGAGCGTCGTGATGAATTCTTGATAATTGACATAATATAAGGGCAGGTGTATCTTAAAATATGCTAAAATAATGAATAGAGGTAAAAACTTGAGCCAATAGATCAAACGTGTATGCGCTTGATTGTTTTAGGGGGATTCAACATCGGAATGAGTGATAGTAAAGGTATTTTGGTACAAATAAAGGGAAAAGAGAATGTGTCGTCTTCCGTATTAGTAAGTCATGTAAAAAGATTAGACGAGAAAATAAATTATTATGATTTTTTTTCACAATACCAGCACTATAAAGGAGAACGTTTTTTCTGGAAAGATCCTTCATCAGAAAATATTTTAGTTGGTATTGGGGTTTGTGAGAAAATTGAATGTGTAGGTAGTAATAATCATTATAAACATGTTCAAGAGAAATGGAATGAATTATTAAATCAGGCTATTATTGAAAATGAATTTGAAAATAGTGGTATAGGTCCCATATTATTAGGTGGATTTTCATTTGATCCCCAACATGAAAAGTCTACATTATGGAATGGATTTTCTGATGGATACTTTTTTGTCCCAAGTATGATGTTAAGTGAAATAGAAGGTAATCAATATCTTACTATAAATTGTCTTATACCAAGAGAAGATATAGAGAATGCTCATTATGAAATAGAAAGTAAATTACATGAGCTTTCCAGTAATATAGTAAAAAGTCCTTTTATAAGTGAAAATAAACGAATCAATTTTACAGAGTTAAATGGGCAACAATGGAAACAAACTGTAAGGAATGTCATCAGCCGTTTAGATTCTGAATTAAAAAAGGTTGTTTTAGCTAGAGAGGCTAAGGTTACATTTTCGAATACGATTGAAACAGAGTTTGTATTGAAAAATTTAATAGAGCAACAAAAAAACGGTTATATATTTGCTTTAGAATCACAGAATAAATGTTTTTTAGGCGCAACACCTGAAAGGCTAGTGAAAAAGGAAGGTGACACCGTTTATTCAGCATGTCTCGCTGGCTCTATTCCAAGAGGTAGAGATTTAGAAGAAGATCAAAGATTAGAACAAGAATTACTTCATGATTCGAAAAATAGAATAGAACATAATTATGTAGTAGAGATGATAAGAAATGCTATGGAGCTTGTGTGTGAAAAGATAGTAATACCTAGTGAACCACAAGTCTTGAAAATGAGGGATATTCAGCATTTATTCACACCAGTTTCAGGTGTGGTGAAAAAATCAGAATCTATTTTTTCTATTATTAAACGCTTGCATCCAACTCCTGCTTTAGGTGGTTTTCCGCAAGATAAAGCACTAAAGATTATAAGAGAAGAAGAGAACTTAGATAGAGGTTTGTATGGTTCTCCTTTAGGATGGCTGGACTATAAAGGTAATGGTGAGTATGCTGTAAGTATTCGTTCTGGGGTAATAAATGGAAAAGAAGCCAATATATTTGCAGGTTGTGGGATTGTTGCTGATTCGGATGTAGATTTAGAATTTAAAGAAACCGCGATAAAATTTAAGCCAATGTTATCAGCTTTAGGAGGGAATACGGAATGAATCATCAACAAAACTTAACTGCTTATTTGCATGCTTTTATCTCTAGCTTGGCAAATAGTGGAGTTGAACAGGCTGTAATAAGTCCTGGATCAAGGTCTACCCCGATAAGCTTACTTTTGGCCGAAGAAGAAAAGATAAATGTTCATGTTCATGTTGATGAGAGATCGGCTGCCTTTTTTGCGTTAGGTATGGCTAAGATGTCAAAAAAACCTACTATATTAGTTTGTACTTCAGGAACTGCAGCAGCAAATTATTTTCCTGCTATAGTTGAAGCAAAAATATCGAGAATTCCATTAATTATTATAACTGCAGATAGACCACATGAATTAAGAGATGTAGGAGCCCCACAAGCAATTGATCAAATTAATCTATATGGTAATCATGTTAAATGGTTTATGGAAATGTCTACTCCAGAAGGTAGTCCTGGTATGATTCGTTATGTAAAAACAGTAGGTGCAAGAGCAGTTTCCACTGCTATACAGCACCCAAGTGGTCCGGTCCATTTAAATGTACCGATAAGAGAACCATTGCTTCCTGATTTGGAGCATATTGCAGATTATCAAGAAAAAGATTTAGAGAGAAGTATCTTACATTTTGAAACAGGGATGCCTGTTATTGAAGATAATTACTTTGAAAGTTTGGCAACTATTATTGGCCATACAAAGAAAGGTATTATTGTTTGTGGAGAGATCGATAAACCTGGATTTTCCTCAATGATAAGAAAATTAGCTGATGCAACAGGCTATCCTATTCTTGCAGATCCTTTATCTAACTTAAGAAGTGATCAAGAAGACGCTAGTAAAATTGTGGATACTTATGATACGTTTCTAAGAAATGAAAGAATTAAGTCTCAGCTAAAACCGGAAATAATCATTCGTTTTGGAAGTATGCCTATTTCAAAGCCATTAACTATTTTCTTAAGAGAAAATGAACAAGCAGAGCAGATAGTAATTGATGGTGGTAGTGGCTATCGTGACCCTAATCAGTTGACCAGTAAGATGGTTTACTGTGATGAAGTATATTTTTGTAAAAAACTATCCGAATGTATATCGGATTGCTCAGTAAATCACTATTTCAATACATGGATAAAAATAAATTCCCTGACTAAGGAAGAATTAAAAAAGGTCAATGATATCGAAGGGCTAAGTGAATCAAAATTGTTTAAGAAATTAGGAGAAGTTATCCCTAATAATGCCGTTCTTTTTGTTGGAAATAGTATGCCAATCCGAGATTTGGATACATTCTTTCATCAATTAGATAAGAAAGTTACTATTATAGCTAATAGAGGTGCAAATGGAATAGATGGTACTATTTCCACAGCCTTAGGTGTTGGGGTAATAAATAAACCAGTATTTCTCATCGTTGGTGATTTAACATTTTTCCATGATTTAAATGGGTTAATGATTGCAAAACAATATAATATACCAATAACAATAATAGTAATTAACAATAATGGTGGAGGGATTTTCTCTTTTCTACCTCAAGCAGAGCTTCCAAGACATTTTGAACTTTTATTTGGAACACCATTAAATTTAGATTTTAAAGATCTAATTACCATGTATAAAGGGGAATATGAATTAATAACAAATTGGGAGCATTTGATGGAACTCTTTACACAAACAGATTTTTCAAATGGGTTGAGAGTTTGGGAGTTGCAAACAAATAGAGAGGATAATTTATTGGAACATCGCTCTATTATGAAGGACGTTTCATTTGTATTAGATGAGTTTGCTGAAGGTGATCAAGGTGTTTCTTGAACGTAGTAGCCTTTCATACCATGTGAATACATATGGAAAGGGAGAAGCTCTATTATTGTTGCATGGTTTTACTGGAGATAATCGTACTTGGGATCCGTTCATTTCTAGTTGGAAGGAAAGGTATCAAGTAATCACAGTCGATATAATTGGACATGGCAAAACAGATTGTCCTAATGAAATCGAGCAGTACAGTATCTTTGAAGTTGTTGAACAATTGAGAGAAATCATAGAAAAGTTAGGCTTAATAAAGGTTAACTTACTCGGTTATTCAATGGGAGGAAGATTAGCTTTAGCTTACTATTTCAAATATCCTCAAACAGTGAATAAATTAATACTGGAAAGCACTTCTCCTGGATTACGCACAGAACATGAAAGAACAGAAAGACGAATACAAGATGAGAAACTAGGAGATTCTATCATTGAATATGGGATAGAAAGCTTTACTAATAAGTGGGAAAACATTCCGCTGTTTCAAAGTCAACAAGCATTAAGTGACTCTGTCAAACAAAAGATTAGAAATCAGCGATTAGCCAACAATCCTGTAGGATTAGCTAATAGTTTAAAAGGTATGGGTACAGGAGCACAGCCCTCATACTGGACAGAGGTTCCAAAATTAACAAATACGTTATTAATAACTGGAGATTTGGATCAAAAGTTTGTTCGGATAGCAAATGAAATGACCGAAATCAATGAGATATTGGCCCATATTTCTGTAAATAATGCTGGTCATGCAATTCATGTGGAGAAACCTGAAATATTTGATACAATAGTAATGGAGTTTTTAGAAAATCATCAATAGATGAAATGGTAATAAGGAGGAATGGAAATGACTGTAGAATGGGTTGCTGTAAGGCAATACGATGAAATTATATATGAAAAGTATAATGGAATTGCTAAAATAACCATTAATAGACCGCATGTCCGTAATGCGTTCACACCAAAAACTGTAAATGAATTAATTGATGCATTTGCAAGAGCAAGAGATGATAGTAGTGTAGGAGTTATTATTTTAACAGGTGCTGGGGATTTGGCATTTTGTTCTGGTGGTGACCAAAAGGTTAGAGGACATGGTGGGTACGTTGGTGAGGACCAAATCCCACGTTTAAATGTACTAGATTTACAACGTTTAATTAGAGTTATCCCTAAACCGGTTATTGCAATGGTTAAAGGTTATGCAATTGGTGGAGGACATGTATTACATATTGTATGTGACTTAACGATTGCTGCAGATAATGCTATTTTTGGACAAACAGGTCCAAAAGTAGGAAGTTTTGATGCAGGTTATGGATCTGGATACTTAGCACGTATTGTAGGACATAAAAAGGCTAGAGAAATTTGGTATTTATGTCGTCAATATAATGCTCAGGAAGCATTAGAAATGGGATTAGTCAACACCGTTGTACCTCTTGATAAAGTAGAGGAAGAAACAATTAAATGGTGTGAAGAAATGTTAGAAAAAAGTCCAACTGCGTTGCGTTTCTTAAAAGCAGCATTTAATGCAGATACAGATGGATTAGCTGGAATTCAACAGTTTGCAGGAGACGCCACTCTACTTTATTACACTACAGATGAAGCAAAAGAAGGAAGAGATTCCTTTAAAGAAAAACGTAGTCCAGACTTTGGACAATTTCCTCGTTTCCCTTAATGGTGAAGCATTGAGGAAAATTAGAAATTAACATGATAATAAGGGTGACTCTTTTTTAGCAAATATTTACTAGTTAAATAAAAGCTAAAAACAAGGAGTCACCCTATTTGCATAGAAAAAGGGGATTACAATGTCAGAAATACTTCCTAACTTTTTAAAGAATAGAGCTCAATTAACTCCTAACAGAGAAGCAATTGTATATAAGAAAGACCGTCTATCTTTTAGTGAGCTTTATAAGCGTGCCTACTATAATGCTGGCATTCTTTCTGGTTATGGCATAACGAAATATGATTATGTTGGTTTTTTAGTGAAAAGTGATATAGAAACAGTTGTTAACTTATTATCCTTACAGATATTGGGGGCTAAAACAGTTCTTCTAAATAATCGTCTTACGGCAAACGAGCTATTATTTCAAATCAGAGATGCAAAGATAAAATATATTATCACGGAAGATTCATTTATTGACAGATTAAATCTGATAATGAAAGAATCTCCCATCACTATTATTGACAAAAATCATTTAGACTCTAATAAATACATTACACCGAAAGAAAAAGCTACAGTGGAATTAAATGAAACATGTTCTATTATGTATACGTCTGGTACAACAGGACTTCCTAAAGGTGTGATACAAACATATGGGAATCATTGGTGGAGTGCAGTTGGAAATGTCTTAAATGCAGGATTAAATGAAAGGGATACTTGGCTTTGTACAGTACCTTTATTCCATATAAGTGGTTATTCTATTTTAATGAGAAGTTTAATTTATGGAATGAAAATTGTTCTTCATGATGGTTTTAATGAGCAAAAGGTGTTGGAAGATTTAGTGAAAGAAAAAGTAACGATAATGTCTGTAGTAACTACTATGCTTGAAAGAATAGAAAAGAAGGTACAAGGGGAATTCCCTAAACATTTCCGTTATATGCTCTTAGGTGGTGGTCCAGCCTCTGTTGAATTGATTACTAGATGCCTAAATAAAGGAATTCCAGTTTACTACTCTTATGGTATGACAGAAACATCTTCCCAGATTGTTACTTTATCTCCAGATGATTGTTTGAAAAAAGTAGGATCTGCAGGTAAAGCCCTTTTCCCTGCACAACTAAAAATAATAGGCGAAACTGGTGAAACCTTAGCTGCAAATGAAGTAGGGGAGATAGCAGTATTTGGCCCTAATGTTTCTCAAGGGTATCTTAATAAACATAATGAAAGAGAAAATGGATGGTTTTGTACAGGAGATATTGGGTATAAAGATTCAGAAGGATTTTTATATGTTTTAGATAGACGATCTGATCTAATTATTTCTGGAGGAGAAAATATATACCCAGCAGAGATAGAAGCCGCAATTACTCAACAGATTGGTATACACGAGGCTGCTGTGATCGGTATTCCTGATGAAAAATGGGGACAGGTTCCCATTGCTTTTGTAGTAAAAGAGTTAAATAATTCATTAACTGAAAAGGAAATAATAAGAAAATTAGAATCCTCTTTAGCCAAATATAAAGTGCCGAAACAAATTATTTTTATTACAGACCTTCCAAGAAATGCTTCAGGAAAAATCCTTAGAAGAAAACTCAGAGAAACAATGGAATGATAAAAAGAAAAAGGAGGAGAAGTGGTTTTATGGATTTATATCATGGGTCTTTATATTGGCCAACGACTATAAAAGAAACACCATCTTATCCTCCATTAACGGATAACCGTATATGTGATGTACTGGTAATTGGTGGCGGTATGTCTGGTGCATTACTTACCTATAAGCTGGCACAAGAATCTTTAGATATTGTTTTAGTTGATAGTAATAAAATAGGACATGGAAGTACTTCAGCAAACACGGGATTATTACAATATTCAAATGATAAAATGATGCATTCTTTTGCGAGGAGCATTGGTGAAAATAATGCAGTAAGGTTCTATCAATTATGTCTGGAAGGAATGAGAGAGTTAAAAAAAGTAGCAAACTCTCTGTCTAAGCCTGTTCAATGGAAAGATAGAAAAAGTCTTTATTATGCTAGTAAATCATCTGATGTTCCGTCATTACAGAAAGAGTATGACATGTTGAGAAAATACCAATTTCCAGTGGAATATTTAAAGGATGAAGAAATTCAAAAGGCTTATCAATTTAAAAAGCCAGCTGCCATAAGAACAAATGGAGATGCCGAAATTAATCCACTCTTATTTGTTACTACATTAGTTAGAGATGCTGTACTACATCAAAATGTAAAAGTATATGAAAACACGAAAGTAACAGTAGGGCAAAGAGAAAATGACTATTGGCAAATTAATACGAATACAGGTTTTAAACTCCAAGCAAAACATGTGATATATGCTACAGGTTATCAAATGGATGAATTTCCTAAAAGGAAGATAGCAGACATAAAAAGAACGTATGCAATAGTAACTAACCCCATATCTAATTTTACGAATTGGAAAGATCGAAGTCTCATTTGGGAAACAAAAAGACCTTATTTTTATATGAGAACCACTTTTGATGGTAGAATTATTGCAGGTGGTTTAGATGAAGAGAAGGTAGAAGCACCAAAAAATCATCAAGTTATTAACTCTTATGGAGAACGCTTACTTAAACGAGTTAAAGAACATGTACCATTTGATGAATTAAAAGTGGAGTATGTGTATGGAGCAACCTTTGGAGAATCAGAAGATGGAATTCCTTATATTGGAGAACATCCGAAAAAAAAGAATATTTATTATTGTCTAGGCCTTGGTGGTAATGGTACTGTATATAGTTCATTTGGATCCACTATTATAAGGGATTTAATTATAAAAGGTTATCATCCTGATGCTGATTTAGTTCGAATGGATAGATAAATAAAAGGGAAGGTGAAGAATTTAAATTTCTTCACCTTCCCTTTTATCATCATTTAACTTAAAGTGGTAGCAGGTTCAAATGTTTTGCAATCTGTTTGATAACTGGTATCAGCGTGCTTACCAACATGGCTAACTACATAAATTTGGTCTGCTCCACATTGGTTTCCTTCTTCCCAAAAAGAACAGTTACTCACTTCGCAAAGTACGTCTTTTGCCATGAATGACACTCCTTTTGTTTTCCAATTCATGAACTATCAAATAAGAGGTTAATGAATGTAACCTCTTATTTGATAGTATAAGTAAAAAAACATCCCCTATACATTTAGTACCAAACTATTATCACTTTTTGGCCTTTCTCTCTTGTAAATATTTTTTATCATGCATAAAAAGGTTCCAGAATAAATAAAATCCAGGAAATAGTATGATAAAACCGGCAATATATGAAGAAAAAATAGCATGGAAAGAGCTAGGACTTGTAAAGGAAGAATAGATTGTTACATCTGGATAAACAATGTAAGGTAAATGTGCTTTTCCGTACACATAACTAGCTACAAAATATTGAATAGTAATACAAACCACTGCAAATCTTGGCATTCCTTTAGTACCTGGATGCTTTCTAGAGGGAAGAAACAAGGCGATACCCCCTAAAAGGAAAAGGAATAGTGATAAGAATAGATAAAAAGTATCCTCAATCATTTTTTCATAAATCCAAAATGCATCCTGTTTTAACGTAACCATAACTAAAATAGCCATGAGTAAAGCAATCGGACCAAGAATAATTGCATCTCTTCGATAAATAGAATAAGCTTCTTTTTCTTTCGATACATTGGAATAATCCGCTAGTAATAAGGATGAGAGGAATAGCGTACTAAAAAGAGCAAAGCCAAAAAAGGCGTACTCATTCCCACTTGAAAATAAACCAACTAAATCGAGTGTTTGTTTGCCATCAGAAAAATGGACAAATCCCCCATGTGTAATTGGTAAGACACTCAATAAAATGCCTGGAATTAGTAATCCAGATATACCCGAAATATAAGTGAGTGGTTTTCGGTAATCCACGGCAATATTAGAGAAAACGAGAAAGGCACTTCGTATTGCGAGTAATAATAATATAGCACTACCAGGAATCAATAATACAGTACCAAGGGTATAGGCTGCTTTGGGAAACATGCTGTAAACAGCTACTACAATTGCTACGATAAATGTATTCGTAACCTCCCATGTTGGAGAAAGGTACCGATTTGCTATATTTGTTGCCCGGGTTTTTTCTTTATTTATATAGATCATGGACCAAAATCCAGCACCAAAATCCATTGTACCCATTATGGCATAAATAAATATAAAACCCCAAAGGACGGAAATTGCTAGCAGTGAATCATTCATTTTTAACACTCCTATTAACTATTTGATCCAAATAGTGGAATATCTTTTTCTTTTGCAGCATCTATGTCTTGTTGTACTGGATTCTTTTTAAAATAATAAATAAGAACGAGAGATACACTAATTCCTAAGATGATGTAAATCAATAAAAATAAGTAAAATAGTACAGTGAGATTTTCAGATGTTGTAACAGAGTCCTCGGTTGATAGAATGCGATAAATTGTCCAAGGTTGTCTTCCAGTACATGCGAATATCCAGCCCATCTCAATACTTGCGATTGCAAGGGGACCTGAGATAACAAATATCCACTTTAAAAATTTTGGAAAGGTATCTAGCTTTCTGAGCTTTTTCCATATTAAAGCACCGAAGGATAAGACAATTAAGAAAGAACCTATCCCTACCATTCCATTAAACAGTGTATGGATATATAATGGTGGCCAATATTCTTCTGGAAAATCGTTGAGTCCAGTTACTACAGTATCGAAATTATTGTCAGCTAAAAAGCTGAGTGCCCAAGGTATTTCTATAGCTCCTATAATTTCCTTGCTTTCTTTATCTGTAAAACCTCCAATGGCAAGTGGTGCATGAGATTGAGTTTCAAATAATCCTTCCGCAGCAGCTAGCTTCTCTGGTTGATATTCATATAATTTTTGAGCAGAGGTATGTCCATTTAATGCTGTAAGTAAGGAAAATACTGCCCCTACTACTAAACTTAAAGTCAGTGCTTTTTGATGGAATTGATAGACTCTTGATCCAACTGAATTTTTAAACATTTTAAATGCAGAAACAGAGGCTACTACAAATGCACCTGTTGTATAGGCACTCAAAGCTACATGCCCTGCTGACACAAAGAAAGTAGGATTAAAAAATGCCTTCCATGGGTGAACATCGACAATCTTTCCGTCTTCTATTCTAAATCCCTGTGGAGTACCTTCAAAAGCGTGAACATTTGTAATTAAAATAGCAGATGCAAGAGCTCCAATAGCTACTAAAATAAGGCTGAGTATTCTGGCCCATGGCCGTATTCTTTCTGCAGCATATACATAAATAGACATAAATAAAGCTTCAATAAAAAAAGCATAGATTTCTATTTGAAAAGGTAAAGCCATTACTTCTCCAATTACTTTCATAAATCCAGGCCATAACAAAGATAATTGCAGTCCGGCAATGGTCCCTGTTGGAATCCCTACTCCTAGAAGAATTCCGAATGTTTTAGTCCATCTTTTAGCCATAATCACATAATCTAAATCTTTTGTTTTTTGATAAAGCAATTCTGAAAAAAGCATCATTAATGGTAATCCAACCCCGATAGTAGCAAAAATAATATGAAATCCCATCGTCATACCAAACATAGTACGTGCCGTAACTAGATGATCCATTTTAATCTTCCCTTCTCCTTATTCCATAAGCTCATATTAGTATGAACAGAAATATATCCTTCTATGTAATAGCTTTCGTACTATAGAAGAGTCGTAGGAAAGTTCCGATAATCCAAGAAGTATATTAAATTTGTAGATAATTTGAATTTTTTTTACTATTATTAGAAGTGGGATAATGTTAGAAGGATAAGAAGAAAAAAATAAATAAGGGGTGGAGTAAATTTGACTATATTACACGATATTTTAGCTTACAATGAGGACTTTGTTCAGGACAAAAAATATGAACCATTTATTACAACTAAGTTTCCAAATAAAAAAATGGTAATTTTAACATGTATGGATACACGACTTTTAGAATTGCTACCAAGTGCACTAAATATTTCAAATGGTGATGTGAAAATTATCAAGAATGCTGGGGCAGTAGTTGTACATCCATTTGGTAGTATTATGCGTAGTATTCTTGTAGCTTTGTATGAATTAAAAGCAGATGAAGTAATGGTAATCGGTCACCATGATTGTGGGATGAGTGCTCTACATTCAGAGAGTATGATTGGGAAAATGAAGGATAGAGGTATTTCCGATGAAATATTCGAAACGTTACAAAATTCAGGAATTAACCTAGATAAATGGTTAACAGGATTTGATTCCGTATCAGATAGTGTTTCTCACAGTGTAAACATGATTAAAAAACATCCATTAATACCAAAAAATGTTCCTGTTCATGGTTTGGTGATCGATCCAGAAACAGGAAAATTAGACTTAGTTGTGGATGGATATCAAGACATCGATTAATGATGATGTTTTTTACATGGCCATTCCTCTGGAACTGGGTCAATACCGCCTGGATGAAAGGGTTGGCACTTTAGAATCCGCTTTATCGTTAAGTAACATCCTTTAAGTACTCCGTGCTTTTGAATGGCTTCAACGCCATAAGAAGAACATGTTGGGTAAAAGCGGCAGGATGGCGGAGTAAGTGGGGAAATTACTTTTTGATAAAATTTTATTATCCATATGAGAATTTTTTTCATGTTAGCTTAAAGTCCTTTTCTCTTTTTCAAGTAGTATAACATGACCAATTCATGTAATAAAGTTTTGACTATTTTGATGAAAATACTAGGGATTTGAGCTATAATTAATGAACTATGATAAAGGAGATGTTTTTATGCCATCAGTGGAAAGTTTTGAATTAGATCATAATGCCGTAAAAGCTCCATATGTAAGACATTGTGGAGTGCATAAAGTAGGTAGTGATGGAGTCGTTAATAAATATGATATTCGTTTCTGTCAGCCAAATAAACAAGCAATGAAACCGGATGTTATTCATACATTAGAACATTTATTGGCATTCAACCTACGTGAGCATGTAGAAAATTATAATCATTTTGATATTATTGATATTTCTCCAATGGGTTGTCAAACAGGTTACTATTTAGTGGTAAGTGGGGAACCAACTGTAGACGAAATAATTGATTTATTAGATGCTACAATGAAAACGGCTCTTGAAATTACTGAAATTCCTGCAGCAAACGAAACACAATGTGGTCAGGCGAAGCTTCATGATTTAGACGGAGCTAAAAAGTTAATGAATTATTGGTTGAGTCAAAGTAAAGAAGAATTAAAGCAAGTATTTGCTTAAGGTAAAGGACTGCATATAGCAGTCCTTTTTTTACTTTGCTTTATAACAGAGGACTTAGGAGTCTAGAAATGGACTCTTTAAATTTAATCCATAGAGAGCGTTTAGAATATTTATCTGATGTAAGATGTGTGGAAAGTTTCATGTCTTCTCTAAAGTGAAGAGCAAGTCTTTCTGCAATTTGCTCACTATAAATAAAGGCATTTACTTCAAAGTTTAATCTAAAACTCCTCATATCTATATTGGCAGTCCCAACCGAACAAATTTTGTTGTCAACAATGATTGTTTTGGCATGAATAAATCCATTTTCATAAATATAGATCTTTGCCCCTGCCTTTATCATTTCTCCAATATAAGAATACGTAGCCCAATAAACAAACATGTGATCTGGTTTATTGGGAATCATAATTTTTACATCAACACCTGAAAGTGCAGCAATTCTCAAGGTATCAAGTAAAGTATTATCCGGTATAAAATAAGGTGTTTGAATATAAACACTTTCTTTTGCTGAAGTAATCATCTTAATATAGGCATTTTTGATTTGTTCCCACTCGGAATCTGGTCCGCTTGAGACAATTTGCATTCCAATATTGCCAACAATTTCTTCGATTTTTCCTGGAAAGTAATCTGGAGAATAATGGATTTCATGTGCGTGTGATGCTTGATTCCAGTCTAAAATAAATCTAGTTTGAATAGCATAAACAGCAGTTCCAACTATCCTTAAATGCGTATCTCTCCAATAACCAAACTTAGCATTTAGCCCTAAATATTCATCACCTACATTAAAACCACCAATATAGCCAATCTTACCATCAATAATTCCAAGCTTACGATGATTTCGATAGTTTAGACGTAAATTGATAAGATGAAATTTACTTGGGAAGAAAACTTCAACAAAGCCTCCAGCTTGCCTTAATTCCTTAAATAGTTTTTTGCGTAAAGTACGGGAACCAAGTTCATCATAAAGTAAACGAACTTCTACTCCTTCTTTGGCCTTTTCAACTAATAGTTTTATTAATTGAGATCCAATCCCATCATTTTTGAGAATATAGTATTGTAAATGAATGGATTTCTTTGCATTCTTTATATCTGTAAAAAGTTGTTGAAATTTATCTTGTCCATCTGTAAAGATAGTTACATCATTATTTTCAGTGAGAACTGCATCATTATTAAATAAATTCATATAAATAAGATCTTGGTTTTTTCTAATGACACTATTAGTAGTTCTTAATTGATTAGAACTAATCTGTAATAATTGTGATGCAAGTATAGGCTCAATTCCTAACTTTTTCCGTTCATCCCATTGAAATAGTTTTCGCTTTCGCAAGTTTTGACCAAATAATAAATATAAAATAAATCCAAGAATGGGAATAAAGGTCAACACCATTAGCCAAGCCCATGAAGCTGCAGGATCTTTTCTCTCAAAGAAAATAACAAGAAATGCAAGAAAGATATTAAGTATAATAACGGTAGTTAGAATAATAGAATAAATATGCATAATTCTTTCCTTTCCTACAGAAGTTCTAGGTAGTCTGTTTTACCTTTACAATGTATGAAATAGCAAAGTATTTTAACAAATTTTGATAGAGAGGAGAAATATCGTGTATTATTATAGGTTAAAAAAAGATAACTTGGTACTATTTTGTATTGTTATCAAAACTTGTTAAAGGAATATCATACATTGTTGTAACTGATGTTTTAAATCATCCTAGAAAACTATTTTGTAGGCAGGTTTGTTGGTTTCAATAGTTCTATAAAGATGAATAATTATGGAGGAATAAGGATTGACTGGACTAGGAACTACTGCTAATTTTACAAGTTATTTTCCAAAGTAGTATTTTACCATAAAGGCATATGGAATGGTCAACCATAAGTTCTGCTCGTAGTAGATGACTTGTATAGTGGAAAAGTTGCAGGCATAAAAGTAGCCTGCATATAAGTTTATAGGCTATTCGATTATTAATAATGATTTTTATTCTTTTCTATTACTCTAACCTGAAATCTTATTTCTTTTAATGTACATTTCGATCTGTAAAGATGGTTACGTTCGCTTGCCCATAATCTTCTCTTGCAAATTTTCCTTTTAAGCTTTCAATTAAATATAATCCCATTAAGTCATACAATTCTTGCTCATTTAGTTCCTGTATAATATGTAATAGGTCTTCTTTTGTCATTTCTTCAAGAAATGCAAATGCTAGCATATCAATATCTTCCTCATCACCAGTTAGTTTATTTTTATATAAATTGAATAACTCATCTACTATTTTCATCAATAAATACCTCCGTAACTGTACATGTATTTTATTTTTGTAAACGCTTTAATACGTTCATTATAAAGGATTGCTTATTAGCAAGCTAGAAAAAATTTGAAATAGACAAATAAAATTTCTGAATTATGGAAATATATTTTTCCGCTTTGTTTAACCTTTGTTCTCTCCAGTTTAACATATATATTAGGATTTAAATTGTGAATAATATGTTAATGTATATAGTATGCAAGTAGGATTTAATAATACATATTATGGTGAGTGTATGAAAACATTTTATGATAAAAGCAACTACGTGGTGAATTTTACATTTAATAGAAATGGCTTTAGTCAAGAAGCAAATCATGTATTGGTTATATGTCGGTTTCAAGATCAATGGCTCTTAACTAATCATAAGGAAAGAGGATTAGAGTTTCCAGGGGGAAAAAGAGAAGGAGAAGAAACAAGTTTACAAGCAGCTTGTAGGGAAGTATATGAAGAAACAGGAGCAAAAATTAATAGTATTGAATGGATTGGACAATACCAAGTTATGAGTAAACCTCCTTTCATAAAGGATGTTTACTTTGCAAATATTAGTGAATTAGAAAGACAAGATACATACTTTGAAACGCTTGGTCCAGTCTTAATAATGGAAGACATTTTAAATGTACGTTGGAATAAAAACTTCAGCTTTATCATGCAAGATGATGTGATAAAAATAGCAATAAAGTATATAAAGGAAGAGTTATTAAACAACTAGTAGGAGGGGTATTATAAGAGGATGAAAGGGGAGATAAGTAGTGGAAAATGGAGATATTTTAGAAAAAATAAAGTTTCCATCTCCTAACCCGTCAATAGATTTGTTTCTTGTAACCTACTTTGTAGATGGGCTTCGTGTAAAAGGGCTACTCGCTGTCCCAAACGATGGAAAGGACTATGATGGCTTCTTATATTTAAGAGGTGGTATAAAAAATGTTGGCAAGGTAAGGCCAGGAAGAATTATACAATTTGCTTCGGAGGGATTTGTCGTTTTTGCTCCTTTCTACCGTGGGAACCAAGGGGGTGATGGTAATGAAGATTTTGCTGGAGAAGATAGGAATGATGCAATCGCAGCATTTTCTTTATTACGTAAGTTACCTTTCATAAAAGACATTCATGTGTTTGGGTTTTCTAGAGGTGGGGTGATGGCTTTATTTGTGGGAATTTACTGCCCTGTTAATTCTATAGTAACTTGGGGTGGAGTAAGTGATATGGTGTTAACTTATGAAGAAAGAAATGACTTGAGAAGGATGATGAAAAGGGTTATAGGCGGCACACCTTCTAAGTGTCCAAAGGAATATCGTGACCGAACACCTCTTTATCAATTAGAGGAAATTAAAGCTCCTACACTCATTATACATGGAGAAAGAGATAATAATGTATCGGTTGAACATAGTTATAAATTAGAGAATGGTTTAAAAAAGTTAAATAAGAAAGTAGAAACTTGGTATTTCCCTGAATATACTCATTATTTTCCACCTGAAATCAATCGAAAGGTAGTAACAAATTTAACGAAATGGATGAAACATCAAACACAAAAAATGGTAAAATAAAAGAAAAAAGAAAAGGGGAACCATGATGGGAATGCCGTTAGAATTAAATACAATGATTGTAACAAAAGGACTTGAACAAAGATTGCAGGAAAACCTATTCTTATTAGAAAAAAAACAGTATAGACTATACCCGATGCATATTCCTATCGAAGTAAAAAAGACAAAAGAAGGGGAAAGCTCCGGTAGTGCGACGATTGAAAAGTTAGAATGGAATAACGGAAATACGTATATTACGTATAAACTAATTTCTTTGAATTCTACAAATTGACTTTATCTAATAAAAATGATTGACATGAATGATTAGAGTAAGCTATCATTTTACCTTGAACGGATACTCTCTTATCCTGAGCTGGTGGAGGGACTGGCCCAATGAAACCCAGCAACCTACTATGTGAAGAAAATTACTGAACCCTTATGGGTCAGACATTCTCTTAGGAAAGGTGCTAACCTGAAGCAAGGAAGTTATTTCCTTGAACGATAAGAGTGAAAGGTGCGGATTGATTTTACCAGAAACCTTTTCACTTTGAAAAGGTTTTTTGTGTAGAATGAATAATTATCTTTTATAAAAAATGTGGATTTTTTAGATGGGTGTATAGCTAGTGTAGTTGGATAGAAACCCCATTTTAACTTCATACTATCTAGGG
This sequence comes from Niallia sp., assembly GCA_035556015.1. Classification (GTDB taxonomy): domain Bacteria; phylum Bacillota; class Bacilli; order Bacillales; family Cytobacillaceae; genus Niallia. The sequence goes on from DATMFU010000212.1 coordinate 27,108, forward strand.
AATGAGTACCGTATCATGATAAAGATTATGAGTGTGACTAGCACTCTACTTTTTTCTAAATAAGGAGGAAATCAGATGTCAACAAAACGTCGTTTGTTTACTTCTGAATCGGTAACAGAAGGTCACCCAGATAAAATCTGTGATCAAATTTCAGATGCTATTTTAGACGCTATATTAGCAAAAGACGCTAATGCACGTGTTGCGGCAGAAACATCTGTAACAACAGGATTAGTACTGGTTGCAGGAGAAATAACTACATCTACATATGTAGATATCCCAAAAATTGTTCGTGAAACAATTAAAGAAATTGGTTATACACGTGCTAAATATGGTTTTGATGCAGAAACTAGTGCAGTTTTAACTTCTATTGATGAGCAATCAGCAGACATTGCACAAGGTGTTGATCAAGCCTTAGAAGCGCGCGAAGGACAAATGTCTGATGACGAAATTGAAGCAATTGGTGCAGGTGACCAAGGCTTAATGTTTGGTTTTGCATGTAATGAAACGAAGGAATTAATGCCTCTTCCTATTTCACTTGCTCATAAGTTATCTAGAAGATTAGCTGAGGTTAGAAAAGAAGAAATTCTTCCTTATCTTCGCCCAGACGGTAAAACACAAGTAACAGTTGAATATGATGAAAATGGTAAACCTGTTCGTATTGATACAATTGTTATTAGTACACAACATCATCCGGAAATTTCATTAGAACAAATTCAACGCAATATTAAAGAATATGTGATAAATCATGTGGTTCCTGCTGAATTAATAGATGAAGATACAAAATACTTCATTAATCCAACAGGCCGATTCGTAATTGGTGGACCTCAAGGAGATGCTGGTTTAACTGGACGTAAAATCATTGTGGATACCTACGGTGGTTATGCTCGTCATGGTGGTGGAGCTTTTTCAGGAAAAGATCCTACTAAAGTAGACCGTTCTGCTGCATACGCTGCACGGTACGTTGCTAAAAACATTGTTGCTGCAGGTTTAGCGGATAAAGTAGAGGTTCAACTAGCATATGCAATTGGTGTTGCACAACCAGTTTCCATTTCAGTGGATACATTTGGAACAGGAAACGTCTCAGAAGATCAATTAGTGGAAGCAATCCGAAACAACTTTGATCTTCGTCCAGCGGGAATCATCAAGATGCTAGATTTGCGTAAACCAATTTATAGACAGACAGCAGCATATGGTCATTTTGGCCGTACAGATGTTGATTTACCTTGGGAACGTACAGATAAAGCGGATTTATTAAAAAACGCTTTAAAAGCATAATAGTAAAAAAGGAGTTACATCGTTAATGTGTAACTCCTTTTCCTATTCTTTCGTCTAATAGATATCAACCTATTTATAAAGGAAGTAAATTTTTTACTCTCTATGGTCAATATAGGAATTAAAAATCTACATTATTTATGATACAATAGGAGACTAGTGAGGATTATTATGAATCCTATTACCTATTAACATATTTACAATACAAATGTATAGTAGAAACTTAATTAGATTTAAATGTGTTTTATTTCACACTTGCATGAACAACAACCTAATAAGGTGGTTGTTTCAGCTAAGAATGGGATGAAATCGTGACTAATAAGTTTCGATTTAATAGTATATGCTTTTTAATATTCTGTAGATAATAATAGGATAATTTATTCCTGTATAGGTATGATATTTTGCTAATAATATCCCAATATTTGTAGGAAAAGAAATGGAGAAGGTGAGAGTAATATGTGTGGTTTTGTTGGATGTATACATGAAAAAGCACAAAACTTTCAAGAGAAAGATAAAGAATTATTTGCAGAGATGAATCGAGTAATTACTCATAGAGGTCCTGATGATGAAGGATATTATTATGATAATCATATACAATTCGGTTTTCGCCGTTTAAGTATTATTGATATTGAAAGTGGACATCAACCTTTAACATATGAAAACGAACGTTATTGGATTATCTTTAATGGTGAGGTCTACAATTATTTAGAAATTAGACAAGAGTTAATGGATGCTGGTTTAACATTCCAGACAAATTCAGATACGGAAGTAATAATTGCTCTTTATAGTCATGAAAAAGAAAATGCAGTTAAGAAGTTACGAGGCATGTTCTCATTCATGATTTGGGATAAACAAGAAGAAACATTATATGGAGCTCGTGATCCATTCGGTATTAAACCATTCTTTTATTTTAATGATGGTGAGAAAACATTCTTTGCATCAGAGAAAAAGAGTATTGCAATGGCACTTGAAAGTGATGTAATAAATTATGAAGCTCTTCAACATTATTTAACGTATCAATTTGTGCCAGAACCAAACACAATGTCAGAAGGCATTCAAAAGTTGGAACCAGGTCACTATTTTATTAAAAAAATAGGTAAGCCTATGGAAATTAAGCCATATTTTAAAGCTTCCTTCCAACCTGTAATCAAATCAGAAGATGAGTATGCGAAAGAAATTAGAGACGTTTTATTTGATAGTGTAAAAATGCATATGAGAAGTGATGTTCCAGTTGGTTCTTTCCTATCTGGTGGTATTGACTCTTCTATTATTGCAAGTATTGCAAAAGAATTTCACCCTAGCATTAAAACATTCTCAGTAGGTTTTGAGCATAATGGATTTAGTGAAATAGACGTGGCTAAAGAAACTGCGGATAAATTAGGGTTAGAAAATATAAGCTATATTATTACTCCTGAAGAATATATGAATGAAATTCCTAGAATTATGTGGCATATGGATGACCCACTAGCAGATCCTGCTTGTGTTCCTTTATACTTCGTTGCACGTGAAGCTAGAAAACATGTAAAAGTAGTATTATCTGGTGAAGGTGCAGATGAATTATTTGGTGGTTATAATATTTATCGTGAACCACATGATTTAGAAGTTTTCAACAAAATTCCTAGAGTAGGAAAATCTCTTCTTCGTGCTGTTGCAGCCATTCTTCCGGATGGTGTAAAAGGAAAAAGCTTCATTGAGCGTGGAGTTACTCCGATGGAGGATAGATATATTGGTAACGCCAAAATATTCTCTGAATTAGAGAAAGAAAAATTACTATCTGTTTATAATAAAGGACTTCGTTATACAGATGTTACTAAACCGTTGTATGAAGAAAGTAAAGGATATGATCCAGTAGATCGTATGCAATATATTGATATACACACATGGATGAGAGGGGATATCCTTTTAAAAGCTGATAAGACAACAATGGCTCACTCTCTTGAACTACGTGTTCCATTTTTAGATAAGGAAGTATTCAAAGTGGCTTCCCAAATACCTACTTCTCTAAAAACTGCAAATGGAACAACTAAATATATACTTAGAAAAGCAGCAGAGTCATTTGTTCCTGAACATGTCCTGAATCGTAAAAAATTAGGCTTCCCGGTTCCTATTCGTCACTGGTTAAAAGCAGAGATGAATGAATGGGCAAAAAATATTATTAAAGAAAGTGATACAGATCACCTTCTTAATAAATCTGTTGTCCTTCAGTTACTAGAAGACCATGTTCAAGGAAAAGCAGATAATAGTCGTAAAATCTGGACAGTTTTAATGTTTATGGTATGGCATAGTATTTATATCGAAAAAAAATATTCCTTCGAAGAGGAATATTTAAAACAGGGAAAAGTTGCTGTTAAGAATTAATCGTAATAGCTTGACTTCCCATTTGCACCCAGGATTCTTTGAATTCATTAATGGGTGCTTTTTTATTTTTTTCTCCAGTCAATGGATCATTGAAATAAACATAATTATCATCATACCCGGTAATTACAACAGAATGTTCAGAGTATGTAATCTTAATCTTACCGCTTGGAGTGTTCCATTTTACAAATTTGTCATCAGACAGTTTTTTATAGCGTGTATTCGTGATAACCCAAACTGGTTGATTATTAGATAGATACTTTTTAATTTCTTCAAAGTTAGAACCTGTAAAATCAACAATAGAATTTGGTAAGTATTTTTTCGCTAGATTGGCAATAGGAGCATGATATACACCAAGCCCAGGACCATCTAATGAATATATATCACCTATAAATCCATCGTTAGGATTGCCATAATAAATTTGATTGTTTTTCTTTTTATAAGGAGTTTGGTCCTTTGCTATTTCATTTGCCAACGTCATTTTATCTACCTCTATATCAGCAAATTGTAAAAGCATGGCTAGACTAGTTACCTCACATCCTCGAGGAAGCTCTGGGAGTTGATTAATAATAGGAACATCTAACAATACAGATTCCTTTATCTTTATTTCTTTTTCCTCAGTTATGGAGATTTTTCTGCTAGGGTTATTATATTTGACTTGTACGGCATATACGACGTCTTCTATATGTCCAGAATATAGTAGCATTGTACTTATTGCTAATAAGCATAAAAAAACTGAGGTTATGATAATCTTTAATAGTTTGGATAAAGCCTTCCTAATCATTAAGAAGAGAAGGAGGAAAACTCCTAATAAAGTAAATAGAATAATTTTATTTGTATCCATAATTCCACCTTGTAGTCATATTTATTTATATCGGCTAAATTATTAAATTATTTAGTCTTGTCCTAAATAGTCTTATTTATCACTATTGGATAAGCACGATTATCAAGTTTATTTGCTATAATTATATTGTCTTTCGGAAACAATAAAATAACTTCTAGGATAACTGTAATAAATAAATCTTGATTATTCCTTAACGGACTTAATTTTACATATTGAAAAAAAGGGTATAAAACGTTATATCATACTGGTAGGAAACGGGGGAATCTTTATGTGGAAATGGGAAGCGGAAGGAAAGGCAAAAGCGGTAATTGTAATCGTTCATGGAGCTATGGAACATCATGGTAGGTATGGTTGGCTTATTGAAATGTTCCGTCTAGCTGGTTTTCATGTTGTAATGGGCGATCTTCCTGGGCAAGGAATGACAACTAGAACCCGTAGAGGACATATTGACTCGTTTGATGAGTATCTCGTTGAAATAAAAGACTGGATTCAAGCAGCATATAGTTTTGATTTACCGGTTTTTTTGTTAGGGCATAGTATGGGTGGCCTTGCATCCATAAGACTTCTTCAGAAGGAGAAGCTTAAAGTTGCCGGCCTCATTTTATCTGCTCCATGCTTAGGACTGGTTAAGTATCCATCAAAGGTAATGGGAGCATTTTCTGTCATACTAAATAAGGTAGTACCAACACTAAGAATTCCTTCTGGATTAACGATAGATATGGCCACGCGTAATGAAGAAGTAATAGAAATTGATTGTAATGATACATTGTATATTACAAAAATTTCTGTGCGCTGGTATCGTGAGTTAATTTCTGCAATGAAGCAAGCATTTGAAGAAACTTCTAAATCTCAAGATTTACCTTTACTGCTAATGCAGGGTGGTGGCGACTTAGTCGTGGATAAAAAAATGGTAAAGAGTTGGTTTAATATGGTACCATTATCAGAAAAGCGATATAAAGAATGGCCAGAATGCTATCACGAGATTTTCAATGAGCCAGAAAGAGAAGAAATCTTTGAATATACCAAGGATTTTATAATAAGCCAATTAAAAGCTATTGGCTATCTAGTATAAGTGAGGTTTTTTTTAGATGTCTGTACCAAAAATGCCCTTAACATTAATGTCTAAAGTTTATTTAAAAGTATTTCCTGCGGTCCATAAAAAATTAAATTACTGGAAAGAAAGAGCTAACAATATTCCGAATCCTGAGCTAAGAAAACAAGCATTAGCAAGTATAGAGCATAAAACCTTCCACTGTGAGGGAGGCTCTATTATGGCATTGTTAGCAATGGAGAAATATAAAGATGCTATTACTTTTATTGTTGCGTATCAGACAATAAGCGATTATTTAGATAATCTGTGTGATCGAAGTACATCTCTTGATCCAAATGATTTCTCCGCACTTCATGAAGCAATGGAACATGCATTAACAGTGGATGCTAAACCAAGTAATTATTATCGTTATCGAGAAGACCAAAATGATGGTGGTTACTTATATGATTTAGCCAAAACATGTAGAGAGACTTTAAGTAAATTAAATAATTATTCAAGTATTAAATCACAGCTTTTAGAGTTGTGCCGTTATTATTGTGATTTACAGATTCATAAACATGTAATGGTTGAAGAGAGAATACCTCGATTAAAACACTGGTTCGAAGAAAATAAACATCAAGTTCCCAAAATGGAATGGTACGAGTTTTCTGCATGCTCTGGCTCCACATTAGGAATCTTCTGCTTAGTTTCGTATGCTTTTCGCGATGATTTCAAAGAGTCCTATGCTCATTTAATACGTGAGGGTTATTTTCCTTATATACAAGGCTTACATATACTATTGGATTATTTTATTGATCAAGAAGAAGATAAATTAGGTGGAGATTTGAATTTTTGTTTCTACTATAAAGATGAAAGAGAATTATTTGACCGTTTAAAGCATTTTGTTACAGAGGCGGACAAACATACGAAAAAGCTTCCTCACCAGAAATTTCATAAACTAATTAATAGAGGTTTATTAGGAGTATATTTATCTGATGAGAAAGTAAATAAACAGCATAATATTAGAAAGTTAGCAAAAGACATGATAAAAACATCAGGTCCAATAGGTTACTTCTTTTATCTGAACGGAAGAGCATATAGAAAATTTCAAAAGAAGATGGTTGCAAATTAACGTTGACAGGACACCTTCTAATGAATAATAAGAAGCTAGATTTCTAGATACTAGCTTCTTATTAAGATTTTAGTTCCAGACTGTTTAGGTGAAAAGTCTAAATAGAAGTCATTTATCTTTTCTCAATCGCAACAATAAATGGTGGATGATTAATTCCATTAATAAATTGATACTGAAGGACATTTGCTTCATTTTGATTAATGTTTTTCACATATTCAAGTAAAATATCACGTTCTATGGCACCTTCTTGATGGCCATGATAAATGACTAACACAATAATTCCTTCCGATTTAAGAATTTGTAATAGCTGTTCAATTGCCTGAATAGTGGTTTCTGCCCGTGTAACAATGGATTTATCTCCTCCTGGCAAATAGCCAAGATTAAATATTGCTCCTGCTACATTTCCTTGATCTTGTTTAGAGACTGTTTCAAGAATATGTTGATGTCCACATAAATGTAAAGAGACATTGGTATATTCTACCTGTTTAAGCTTTGTTAGAGTGGATTGATATGCTTCTTCTTGAATATCGAAACTATATACTTTCCCATTATCTCCTACAAGATTTGCTAAAAACAATGTATCATGGCCATTTCCCATCGTTGCATCTATGGCTATATCACCTTGTGAAATGCTTTTTTGGAGAAGTTGATGGGCATATGGAAGTACTCTATCTAGTTTCATAAAATCACCTTTGCATTAGATGGATAATATTTTCCTTGCCAACTATTTCTTTTCTTTAGTTCTGCATCAATACTATTCAATACTTCCCATTTATTAACACTCCACATTGGCCCGACCATTAAATCAATAGGTCCATCTCCGGTTATACGGTGTACTATCATCTCAGGAGGCATTATTTCTAGTTGATCACAAACCATTGATACATATTCATCGAAAGTTAAGAACTTTAATAATCCTTTTTCATATTGTTTTACCATTGGGGTTCCTTTTAAAAGGTGTAAGAGATGAATTTTTATACCTTGTACATCTAATTGACTTACTTGTTTTGCAGTTTCCATCATCATATCTTTGTTTTCTAGTGGAAGCCCATTAATAATATGAGAACAGATTCGAATATTATGTTTTCTTAACTTATTTACGCCATCTACATATGTTTGATAATCATGTGCCCTATTAATTAATTTAGCAGTTGATTCATGTACGGTTTGAAGGCCTAATTCTACCCATAAATAGGTTCGTTCATTTAATTCTGCTAAATATTCCACTACGTCGTCTGGTAAACAATCTGGACGAGTTGCAATGGAAATCCCCACAACATTTTCTTGTTTTAAGACAGTTTCATATTTCTCACGAAGAACTTCAACTGGAGCATGTGTATTTGTATAGGCTTGAAAATAAGCCATATACTTTCCATCTTTCCACTTATGATGCATCTTATTTTTTATATCATGGAATTGTTTTTCTAAACTATCTACTCGGTTACCAGCAAAATCACCAGAACCTGCTGCACTACAAAAAGTACAACCCCCATGGGCAACTGTACCATCTCTATTAGGACAATCAAAGCCTCCATCTAGTGCTATTTTAAACACTTTATGACCGAATTCATTTCTTAAGTGATAATTCCAAGTATGATAACGTTTATTATCCATTGCAAATGGAAAAGGATTGGTCTGATTCATCTTTATTACCTCCTTTAGTATGTCCAGAAGAAATTATATGGTAAATTAATCTGCCATTACTATTAAAATCTGAATTAAAACACCATGCAGTTCTTTACATCCCTTGAAATTTTACCATGTCTGCTTCCTTTGTCCAATAGAAACCATAGATAGTAAAGAAAAGGAAGTAATAAGATGGATCAGTTAAACAAATACTATCATTGAAGCAATAGCTTCTAATGGCCACAAAATGGGAGGGTTTAACTTTTGGCTACTCGAGATTCTATGAATGAGTTATTAGAAAGATGTAATCAAGTAATTAATTATGCAGAAGAACAGTATGAGCTAGCTAGTCGTCAAGAGCATTATAATACCAATGAATATACAGACGCTCAAATGCAATTAGAGAATATCTATAATGATTTGCATACTATGGATAAAAGTGCGAATCAACAACAAAGAGAAGAGTTACATCGAATAAGATTATTAGTGGAGAATATGCAGAATCAATTGACAGTAAGATTGCATTAGGAGGAAAAAGAATGAAAAAAAGATCTAAGCAAAATAATCCTGAACAAAAAACAAGAAATGGTATTAATAATCAGGATATAGAACTTGGGGAAGATAGGGATTTAGTAAAAGAAGCGAAGAAAAAGTACGAACAATCAGGTGGACAACCTGCTAAATCTAAAACAAGACAAGAATAAAAATTAGGTGAGTTAAAAAAGCATGTCTGTCTATGAATGAATCATTGGACAGACATGCTTTTCATTAAATATTCATTTTAGAAGGTACTTGTTTTGGTGTTTTTTCTGGATAATCATAGAAGTATGCTGTAAACAAACTAACAATTAGTAAACATACAAGTACCGGAATTAGGAAAGTGATACCTTTCAAATCAACAAGCATTCCTCCTAGTAAAGGTCCAATCATCCTACCACCAGTGGCAGTACTGTTCACAATGCCTTGAAAGAAACCTTCTTTTCCTTTTGGTGCAAGCTTGTCAGCAATGGTAGGAACAGCTGGCCATACCAGCATTTCTCCGATTGTTAAAATAATCATTGCTACTAGAAAACCTGTAAAGATTTTTGCTTGACCTAAAAGAATGAAGGATACAATAAAAATGGTAATACCAATTAACATTTGTTTTTTTATTGAAGTACAAATTTTCTTGGTGAATAGAGAAATAAGTGGTTGACCAAAAACAATTAGTCCACCGTTTACAGCCCATAAAATACTATATTGTGTAAGCGGGATTCCTAAACTTTGAGTATGAGTAGAAATCGTTGCTTGCCATTGTACATAACAAATCCAACATAATAAATAGCCAAATCCTAAAATGGCTAATGAATACATACTT
>DATMFU010000213.1:0-9564 GCA_035556015.1 Niallia sp.
CGGCAGAAGCTATTATCAATATATTAAAAAATTGTGTGGAACATACAGAAGAGGGCGGGGAAATAACCATCCATTTTTCAGAAAATCCTCTTTATACGGAAATAGTTATTCAAGATACTGGAAAAGGAATTGCCAAAAAGGATCTTCCTTATATATTTAAACGTTTTTATAAAGGGGAAAATGCAAGTGAAGACAGCGTAGGAATTGGATTGGCGATGGCATACAGTATTGTAAAAAGTCAGGATGGAAATATTGAGGTTAAAAGTGAAGTTGGAGTAGGAACTACTTTTTATATAAAGTTTTACAAACAAGTAATTTAAACCATTTCTCCTTCTCCTAATTGTAAAAGTGACTAAATTGTCACTTTAGAGTCACTGTATAGTCATTTTAGACCGTTACACTAAGAGCATCAAGAAACTTGGAGGAGAGAGAATGGAAATTTTAAAAATAGAAAATCTGTCTAAAGTATATGGAAAAGGAGAAACGGCAGTTAAAGCACTAGATAATGTATCCTTTTCCGTGCAAAAGGGAGAGTTCGTTGCCATAATCGGACCATCCGGATCTGGGAAATCTACTTTACTTCATATGATAGGTGGAGTGGATCGTCCAACAAGCGGAAAGGTATTAGTGGACGGAACAGATATTTATCAGTTAAATGAAACACAATTAGCGATTTTTAGAAGAAGACAAATTGGACTTATTTATCAATTCTATAATTTAATTCCAATTTTATCAGTGGAAGAAAATATCAAGCTGCCACTATTATTAGATAAACATAAAGTAGATCAAGAGCAATTTCACAAAATCGTAAATGTTTTGGGCTTACAAAAAAGATTAGATCATTTACCAAATCAACTTTCAGGTGGACAACAGCAACGGGTGTCTATTGGTCGTGCTTTAATTAGTAATCCAGCCATTATGCTTGCAGATGAGCCTACAGGAAACTTGGATAGTAAAAACAGTGAAGAAATAATGGAACTATTGAAAATGTTTAATAAAACATTTAATCAAACACTCATCGTTATTACCCATGATGAGAGAATCGCCTTACAAGCAGATCGAGTTATTTCTGTAGAAGATGGAAAGATCGCAAAAAATGAGGTGATTCGCCCATGAATATAATGAACAAACTGACAGTTCGTAACCTAAAGGAGAATAAGCGCCGGACATTAGTAACCATTATTGGTGTAATTATTTCTGTTAGTATGTTAACGGCTGTTGCTACATTAGGTGTTTCCTTTATGGACCTGTTTAAAAGGCAAAGTATGGCCAAAGATGGTGAATGGCATGTGCAGTACCAAATTGATAACAGTGAACAATTAGAAGGAATCAAGAAGGATAGCAATACAAAAAAGCTGAGCCTTTCCCGGGAGTTGGGTTATGCCAAATGGAACGAATCCCAAAATATTTCAAAACCATACCTGTATTTTAAACAATATAATGAAAACGGCTTTAAACAATTTCCTATTACTATTAAAGAAGGTACTTTTCCTAGTAAAGAAAATGAGCTACTAATTTCTGAAGAAATGATCACTGATTCTGAAAAAGAATACAAAATTGGTGATGAAATCCAAGTAGATATTGGGGAAAGGATTTTTTCTAGTGGTGGTGATATAAAGGTCCTAAAACAAAGAGATATCCTCCATACGAACGAAAAGGGAAAAAATGTAGAGCAAATAAGAAATGCAACAAAAGAAACATTTAAAATTGTCGGTATTATGGAAAGACCAGATTGGGAGTCTTTATGGGCACCTGGTTTTACTGCCATTAGTTATTTGGATGAGAGTATCATAAATAGTGTTGATCATGTGACTGTTAGTGTTGCATTAAATAAAGTGAATCGCTCTATCTATTCAGATTCAAAAAAGTTAGCTGAACAGTTAAATATTGATGTAATTACTTATAATACAGAATTATTGCGCTACTATGGAGTAACGAATAATGACAATCTTACAAAGACGATGTATTCATTAGTAGGAATTATCATGTTTATTATTATTGTCGGATCCGTGGCTCTTATCTATAATGCTTTTGCTATCAGTGTTTCAGAAAGAGCAAGGCATTTAGGGATGCTTTCTAGTGTAGGAGCAACAAAAAAACAGAAACGAAATTCTGTTTTTTTTGAGGGAGTTATTATTGGCATCATTAGTATCCCGTTAGGTATCATCGCAGGGATTGGTGGAATAGGGATTACATTTGTATTCATCAATAATTATATAACCGATATTTTTAATACAACCCAATCACTGAAAGTTGTTGTAACACCAATTTCAGTCTTAATTTCTTGTTTAATTTCTATTCTAACCATCTTTATTTCTACTTATCTTCCTGCTAGAAAGGCATCAAAGATAACAGCAATTGATGCAATAAGACAAACTCATGATATTAAAATAAAAGGGAATAAAATAAAAACCAATCCATTAGTAAGAAGGTTATTTGGGTTAGAAGCAGAGTTTGGATTGAAGAATTTAAAAAGAAATAGAAGAAGATATCAAACAACGGTATTTTCTCTAATAATTAGTATTGTCTTATTTTTAACAGTAGCCTTTTTTACAAACAATTTGAAGAAATCTGTAGATCTTTCTCAGGAAGATCAAAATTTTGATATTTCTATAAGTGCAGGTACTAATGTAACAAAAGAAGAACTATTAGCTTTTGCAGAAGTACCTAGTATAACCGAAAGTAACCTAATCAAGCATTATAATTCGTATACTTTCTTTTCACCTGATAAAGTTAGTGATTATCATAAAGAACTAATTCGAGAGGATTCCGGTGTACTATTCAATGGGAAATATGATTATTCAGTGAGGATCAACGCTCTTTCTGATGAAAGTTTCCGTCAATATGCAGAAAAAGCAAATTTAGATGCAAATGATTATATGAATCCTGAACATCCAACAGGAATTGTTATTGGTAACGTATCATACTACGATGAAAATGCGAAGAAATTTGTGGAGGAAAAAGTATTAAATGCTACAGTTGGGGATTCGATTGATTTGTATCAATATAATGAAAAAACAAGTACAGATGAGGTATACAATTCAATTAAAATAGGAGCATATACAAATCAGGATATGTTAGGATTAAATCCAGACATTTTCCGAACAGTTACGGTTGTGATGCCAGATAATGTAGTGGATGCTTTATTTAAGGATAGCGATGGCCAAGGAGATTTATACTTATACTTAAATAGTGATGATTCGATAAAAGCACAAAAAGAAATAGAGGAAATAAAAACAGGTAATGTATACATTTATAATTTAATGCAAGAACGCCAAGATTCGGAACAATTCATCCTATTAATATCTATATTTACTTATGGATTTATTATCCTAATTTCTCTGATTAGTGTTGCAAACATATTTAATACGATTTCCACAAGTATTTCTCTACGAAAAAGAGAGTTTGCTATGCTACGTTCGGTGGGAATGACACCAAAAGGTTTTAATAAAATGATTAACTTTGAAAGCATTTTTTACGGAATGAAAGCATTGTTTTATGGTTTACCTATCAGTATTATTGTGATGATAACGATATATAAGTCTTTCAACAATACTTTTGATTATGGATTTCAAATTCCTTGGGGAAGCATTATTTTTGTAGTTGTGGCAATCTTCCTTATCGTAGGTGCTGCTATGCTTTATTCTACAAGTAAAATAAGAAAAGAAAATATTATCGATGGATTGAAACAAGAAAATATTTAATAAGGGATGCAGCAAATTATACTTTTTAGTTTGCTGTATTTTTATTTGTTGGAAATCTATGGTAGATGGAAAGAGGAACTGATACGCTAGATGTTAGTAGGAAAAAAAAATCGAAATAAAATGAACCTTTTTCAAAAAATAATGTCTAATATATATAGTTCACCTAAAGGGGGGATACAGATTGGATGAAAGAGAGAGAGAATTAAGTGAATTGGCAATTGCAGGTGATGATGAAGCATTTCTAGCGATCTTACAATTACATAAGGAGACATTATTGCGTACTGCACTCGCCTTCTTGAAAAATGAACATGCAGCGATAGAAGCATTACAAGAAGTAACATATAGAGCATATAAAAAGATACATACAGTTAAAGAACCAGCCTTCTTAAAAACATGGTTAACAAAAATTATGATGAATTATTGCCAAGATCAAATAAAAAAGAATCAAAGATACATATCCAATGAACGTTTAAAAGAACCTACTGCATTAGACAACTATACTTTGTTAGAAATACAAGATATTTTATCCCATTTATCAAAGGAAGAACAGCAATTAATCTACTTAAAGTATTTTCAGGATTTGAAAATCAAGGAAATTGCTACATTAGAAAAAGTCCCAGAAGGTACAATTAAATCAAGGCTGCATAAGACTTTGAATATACTTCGAGGTTATTTTAAGGAGAAGGGGGAGCGTGACTATGTATAATCAGGAAGAAAAAAGACTCATAGATTTACGGAAAAGGCTAGAAAAAATAGATATTCCTTTGCATCTAGCAGACGAGGCTATAGTAGCAGGTATGAAACAAGCTAAATCAGAGAAAAAAATAATACGCAAGAAACGAAAAAGATTAATTACAACAGTCGCTTTGTGTGCCATCTTATTACTGACACTCATTACTTCCATTCGTATCTCACCAGCTTTCGCCAATGCCTTATCATCCATTCCAGGAATAGAAAAAATAGTACAATTATTAGAATACGATAAAGGATTAACATCCGTTCTGGAAAATGAGTATTATCAAAAAATAAATAAGACTCAAACGATAAATAATGTAACCTTGACTATCGATGGGGCAATATTAGATGAATCAGGAATTAATATTTTTTATACTTTAACTTCTTCTGAATCCTTGTCAGGAGGAACAATGAAAGAAATTAATCTGAATAATAAGGAAGAACTCCCTGAACACACAGTTAGTTCTGCTTACTCTATTGAGGGTGATAATGAAAAAGAATTCCATGACATGGTAACCTATCAATTTACAGATTCTTTTACATTTAAAGAATTACAATTTAATTTTGGGTTAGTGGCTAAAATTAATAATCAAGAAATCAATTTTTCTATTCCTTTTGAATTATCTGAAAACATGAAGAAGAGTATTCCCTATCGATTAAACAAATCAGTCGAGATAGAGGGTCAGCATTTTAGGATTAAAGAAATCATTGTTTATCCTTTAAGAATTGGTGTGAAAATAGCATTTGATCCTGCTAATACGAAAAAGATTCTAGGCTTCGAAGACATGCGATTAGAAAATGAAGATGGAGAAGTATGGAGTTCGATTGTAAATGGAACAACTACGAGGCATATAAGCGAAAATGAGAAAATCTATTATCTTCAATCCAATTATTTTGAAAGACCAAATGAACTATTTTTACACATTAATCAATTAATGGCCATTGATAAAGAAGAAGCAGAGGTTGTAGTAGATACAGAAAAAAGTGAACTAATGACTGTTCCAAGAGACGGAAAATTAAAATTAGGAGAATCGTCAAAGTCTCATTTGGACTTTTACATGGATGCAAAATGGGAGGATAACTATAATATATTCGTTTCAGCAATAGATGCAAACGGAAAAGAGCTTAGTATTCCCTCTACTGAAATGCATAATGAAGAAAACAAGAAGGCTTGGTTTCTTCAATTGGAGCATACAAAGTATAAAAACCCTCTAAGATTAGAGTTGACTGCTTATCCGAATTATATAGAGGGAGACATAAGACTAAAATTAAAATAGAATATTCTCTTGAAAAAAGGAATGTCCATTGGGCATTCCTTTTCTACTACATTAGAAATTGTAAACGTTTTATAAAAATGGTATAGTTAAGTTGTGCAACCGTTTGCGCTAAAAGATTGAAAGTAATCATGACGATTATTGATAGAAAAAATAATGTCTCTACTGCATGATACAGGCATTTACTATAGGAGACAAAGAAGCAGATAGCGCAGATAGTAATTAAGAATATGAAGTTACCGGAGAAATTTTTGTTAATAGGATACGATAATACTAGAGTTGAAGAAGAAAGTAGGAGATAGTATGGAAAAGAAATGGTGGCAAACATCTGTCGTGTATCAAATATATCCAAGAAGTTTTCAAGATAGTAATGGGGATGGAATCGGGGATTTAAGAGGGATTATTAATCGATTGGATTATTTACAGGAATTAGGAATTAATGTTATTTGGTTAAGTCCTGTCTATAAGTCGCCTAATGATGATAATGGCTATGATATTAGTGATTATGAAGACATTATGGATGAGTTTGGCACAATGGAAGATATGGATGAGCTAATTGCGAAAGCTCGTGAAAAAGATATTAAACTAGTCATGGATTTGGTAGTTAACCATACTTCTGATGAACATAAGTGGTTTATTGAGGCGAAAAAGGGAAAAGACAATCCTTACAGAGATTATTATATTTGGAGAGATCCTGTCAATGGAGAGGCTCCCAATGATTTAAAGTCTACCTTTAGTGGTTCTGCTTGGGAATATGATGAAGAGAGTGGCCAATATTATTTGCATTTATTTAGTAAAAGACAGCCTGATTTAAATTGGGAAAATAAGAACGTTCGTGAAGAAGTTTGGAATATGATGAATTTTTGGTTGGACAAAGGAATTGGTGGTTTCCGTATGGACGTTATTGATCTAGTAGGAAAACAACCTGATTTAGGGATTACTGGAAATGGCCCTAAGCTACATGATTATTTACAAGAAATGCATGAAAAAAGCTTTGGAAACTATGATGTTTTAACAGTTGGAGAAACTTGGGGAGCTACACCAGAAATAGCAAAATTATATTCAAACCCTGAACGCAAGGAATTATCCATGGTTTTTCAATTTGAACATATTGGATTGGATCAACAAGAAGGAAAAGATAAATGGGATCTTAAACCTTTAGATATTCAGGAATTGAAGAATATTTTGGCCAAATGGCAAACTTCCTTGGGCACAGAAGGATGGAATAGCTTGTTCTGGAATAATCATGATTTACCTAGAATTGTTTCTCGTTGGGGTAATGATACAGAATATCGTGTGGAAAGTGCCAAAATGTTTGCCATCCTCCTACACTTCATGAAAGGTACTCCATATATTTATCAAGGAGAAGAAATTGGTATGACTAACCGTCCTATCAACGATATAAGTGAAATAAACGATATTGAAAGCATAAATATGTACAACGAAAGAATACAACAAGGATATTCAAAAGCAGCTATCATTGCATCGATAAATGCAAAAGGAAGAGATAATGCTAGAACACCAATGCAATGGGATAATACCGAAAACGGTGGCTTCACAACTGGTACACCTTGGTTACATGTAAATCCTAATTATACAGACATCAATGTTAAGAACAACCTAGAAGATCCAAATTCAATTTTTCATTGTTATCAAAAATTAATCCAACTACGCAAAGATCATCCTATTGTTGTTTGGGGAGACTTTGAATTACTAGAAACGATGGATGATGTTTTTGCCTATACTCGGAAGTTTGAGGGAGAAACATGGGCTGTAGTTGCAAACTTTAGTGACCAAACTAGAACCTTTAGTTTCCCTGAATTAGGAAGCAGTAAGGAAATTATTATTAGCAACTATCCAAGAGAGTCGGTTGATTTTACGGATGTAATAACCTTTAAACCATATGAAACATTTGCTGTAAAACTTAATTAAAAAAAGAGAGTACAAGTATTTGCTTGTGCTCTCTTTTTTTCTATCATCTCGTAATGAAAAAATATGGTATACTGATGATAAAATTGGAACCGTATACATAATGGTATGTCTATTTTGAAGGAGGATGTAATAATGGCACTTCAAGCAAAATGCAGAATCCTTATAGTTGATGATGAAGTTTTGATAAGACAAGGAATAAAGCATTATTTAGATTGGGAGAAAGAGGGCTTTGAAATAATTGGTGAAGCTTCAAATGGCAAAGAGGCACTTGATATTATCGAAACTACTAAACCTCATATATTGTTAACAGATATTGTAATGCCAATTATGGATGGCGAGGAATTAACGAGAATAGTAAAAGAACGTTTTCCAAGTATAGAAGTCATTATTTTAAGTAGTTTTAGTGAATACGATTATGTTCGTTCTACCTTTCAAAGTGGGGCAGTAGATTATATTTTAAAACCTAAGTTAGATTCTAATGAACTGTTAAGAGTTTTACATCGTGCTAAAGGGAAAGTTCCGAATTTACCGAATAATAGAGAACAAGAAACGGTTAATCAGGATGTCACAAAAATGCTAGAAAAGTTGATTCTAGGATATGATGTCTCTATTGATAGTTATGCACTTAAACAAATACTTCCTTATTCCTCCTTTTATTTAGGATTAGCATATTATAAAGATGAATCGATTCGATCGAAATTTCAGGCAAGGATGGAAACGTTAACTACTCTAAAACACTGCCATTATTTATCAATTGATAAAGAGAAGGATCTTATTTTGCTTAATATAGAGGATAAAGCAGCAGTAACATTAATGGAAGAAATCCAAAGAATAGTGAACAATATAGAATCTAATTCTGTTACATTTATTATATCCTCCCTATATAGAGACTTTTATCAAACGAAAGAGATTTATATACAACAATTAGAGAAATCCCTTCCTTTTTATTTTCCTGAAAAACATTTTATAATAGCAGAACATTGGCTAAATAATCATTCAGAGGCACCTGTCTTTAACCAGGAATGGTTCATCCAGGAGTGGAAGAAAAAAAGATTTGAAGAAGCGCTACAATACCTAGTTGATTATGCTAAAGAAATTTCTACACACTATTGCTTAGATATTCCTGAATATAAGGCTTTTTTTCATAATAGTATTTATACCATTACGATAACATTAGCTAATATGGAATATGATGTGAAAGTGTTAGAAGAGTTGAGAAATCGTTATATTATGAAAGTAGATACTGCAGCTACTGCGAAAGATACTGTTATATGCTTAGAAAAATTTCTAGAAGAGATAAGAACATGTTTACGAACCAATGAAAAACCATTAGTTTCAGATAATATGAAGAAACTTATCGAATATGTGGAAAAATATTTTGCAGAACCTTTGACATTAACGGATCTTGCTACTCATTTTCATTTCAATCCTTCCTATCTTTCTAGTTATTTTTCATCTCATTATAAAGAAAACTTTATTGGATTCTTAAATAGAGTAAGAATAGAAGAATCAACGAAACTATTGGAGAATAAGAATTTGACGATAGCGGAGATAAGTGAACGTGTAGGATATACAGACCATAGTTATTTCTGTAAGGTATTTAAAAAACAAAAAGGAATGTCTCCTAGTAACTATAGGAGAAAAAACTATATAGGAGATTAAGTAAATATGCGCTTAATACCTGAAAAATTTAAACATAATGGTTTATTTATTATTATGTTTTTATTTACTGTAGCTATCGTTATTATTGTGAGTTTTAGTATCTCGTGGGCAACAATAAGAATGTCAGAGAATTTCTTTATCGAAAAATTTAGTATAACGAATACAAAAGTAATGAATCAGGTAAGTGATAGGCTTGAAAACTATCATTATTCCATTGTCTTATCATCAAATAATATTATTCAAAGTAGTACGATAAA
>DATMFU010000214.1:0-2308 GCA_035556015.1 Niallia sp.
GCATTAATGCTCTCAAATCATGATCAAATACCAGTCCTTGCATTAGTTTTGATTTCGCTAAGCATAGGGTTTTAAAATTAATAACTTCATGTAGATCCAATGACTCATGATCGGCTAATTTTTGAATATCCATTTTGGTTCGCTCCTTTTTGACTAACTATACAAATACAAAGTTATTATTCCAAATATATAATGAATCATTCTTTAATAGTGTTTTTAAAGAGGTAGGAAAAACGCTGATTAAATGGCTGGATTAATCATAATGTAGTGAAAATTCATTCATAATTTTATGTTATTTTTAAAAGAAAATGGATGCATTTGGAAATATGTGATGATAATTAAATTCTTTGTTCAAATCAATTTCAAAAGGTGTTCCATTCTTATAAGATTTGAAGATTAAATTTGAATCTAAATTTCCAATAAATAAATGTTGATTTAATATAAGTGTTATTTGAGTATCTTTAAAATATCTATCCAAAATTTCATAACTTAAATTAGGAAAGTAAAGGAGGAGTAACTGAAAATGTTCTGATAATAAATCGCCGCTGTTTTCAAAACTAATAGAAACGAGTATTTCGTGAAATTCCATATTATAAGGAAAAGGGCGATTACTTTTTTTGTATTTTAACAACTCCTTTGGTAGTAAAGCATTAGTGTTCAGATCTAGAGAGTCTATATTTTTAATAAAATAATTTTCAGTTGTTGTAAATGCGAATATATCTATGAGATCAGTGGTTTTTCCTAATAATTCCTCTAAAAAAATCTTAATATCTTCAATTAAAGAGCTATATTTTACTTTATCCCTTAAAGTAAAGTGTTTACCATTATAAAAAGTATACTTTATTAATTCTCGATCAATACTACTGTTTACTGGTTGCTCTGCTTCAAAATATTTATATATATCATTGCAATATTCTTTGTAATTTGTTATGAATTCTAAGTTATCGTCCTGTTTCAGTAAGGAGAATGTATACTCCAAAGCTCAATTCAGACAAGAAAAGACCATTGGGAATACCAGAACATGAAGATAAAATTGTACAAAAAGGCATTACAAAGATATTAAATACCATCTATGGGAGTGACTTTCTAGACTGTTCCTTTGGATTCCGTCCAAACCGTAATTGCCATGATGCTTTGAAAATACTGAACTATTACATTGAAAAGAGGTCAGTAAATTATATAGTAGATGTACATATCAAAGGATTCTTCGACAACGTTGACCACACATGGATGATGGAGTTCTTAAAACTGCGAATCTCTGACCCTAAACTCCTAAGATTAATTGGTAGGTTTCTTAAAGGTGGATATATCGAGGATGGTAAGAAATACAAGACAGATAATGGCACACCGCAAGGAGGAGTAATATCCTCCGATATTAGCCAACGTTTACCTTCATTACGTCCTCGACCTATGGTTTGAGAAAAGGGTTAGAAAAAAGTGCAAAGGACAAGCGTACATAGTGAGATATGCAGATGATTTTGTTTGTTGTTTTCAATCTAAAAGTGAAGCTGAACAATTCTTCGAATCATTAAAATTTAGATTAAAGAAATTTAACTTAGAAATAGCTGAGGATAAAACTAAAATTATTACCTTTGGAAAGTTTGCGGAGAAAGATGTAAAACAAAAGGGAAACAGTAAACCAGCAACCTTTGATTTCCTAGGCTTTACACACTATTGTGGGAAAAGTAAACAAGGTAATTTCCGAGTGAAACGGAAGTCAAGTAGGAAGAAAGTCCAAGGCAAACTCAAGGAATCTAAGGAATGGTTGAAGATTAATAGAAATAAAGATATTCATATAATTATGGATAGATTTAGACGCTCTCTTATAGGTTATTACAATTATTATTGCATCACAGATAATACCCAAAGTGTAAACAAATTTAGAGACAAAATCGGATAATTACTGTTTAAATGGCTCAATAGAAGAAGTCAAAGAAAATCATTTACTTGGGATAAATTCAGACTCTTTCTTAATAAATACCCATTACCTTACGCAAGAATTAAGGTTAACATATATGACTTAAGAAAAGAGAGTAGTTATATTATGTGAATGGTAACTAGGAGGAGCCGTGTGCGTTAATTGCGCAAGCACGGTTCTGTGAGGGGGGAGGAATGCAATCTACCGTGAGGTAGAGAGATTCCCTTCTACTCGACTATCTTAAGTAGTAATATTTTGAATAGGAATACTGATAATATAATAAATAATATTCAATGAAAAATAATTCTTACAATAACTCCCAAGACTATTGTCTTGCATTATAAGTCCTTACAAAAAAATTAGTCATCCCATAAGCAATCATTGAAATGG
>DATMFU010000215.1:0-2561 GCA_035556015.1 Niallia sp.
CATACGCTCTGAAGCCAACTCACCAACTGCTTTTGTAATATCGTCCACACCACTTATGTGATAATAAAGTGACGCTGCCTTTACATTTAGTCTTCCAGCTAGTTCTCGTAAGGAAAAATTGTTATATCCCTTTTCCTCCACAAGCTTCGTGGCTGTTTCAATAATAGTATTAATAGTCAGACCCTTTTTTTGTTCCATACAAACACCCCTAACCTAACACTGTTAGGTTACTATACAACTAACAGTGTTAGGTTGTCAATACTACCAATAGAATCTAATTTTTATAATGTCTGTAAAAATGAGAGGAAATATGGGAAGCAAAAATCCTTTTTTGGTGAAATATAAAAGATTATTTCTTAATAAAGGTGGGGTTATGTTTAAAGTTGAGAAATAAATTATCTTCTTAGGGGTATTTTAAAGGCGAAAATGTATCGGACATAGGAGACAATCTAACCTCCCCTGAAAACAAGCATTTCCATTGTGGATGGAGGAATTTAATTACCTACATTCCTGTCCATATTTTCCCACTAAAAAGCACCTCATCTAAAATTTTTAGGAAGTGCTTTGTCTTATTGTTTTTGTATGATTTACAGGTTTTCATTTAAGTTTTTTGTAATCCAACATCTTAAGTTTCAATAGTTGTTTGACTTGTCGGTGAGAAGTTTGTAATAACTAGTACGATTGGTGTGTTTTGTCGAATAACTGAACCAGCAGGAACCGTAATAGAAATCTGTCCCTCTTCAGTACCCCCAGGAGTATATGACATTAAGTCTTGCATTTGTAGTACACCATTTACATAAACATTAAAATAACTATTATTTGCTTCTAATGCTGGAAGTGTAGTTGCTACTTCTCCTGTATCATCCCAGAAACGTTCAACATCAATAGTTAAAGTCCCAGCTCCAACTACAGTGGAAGCTGCTTCACTAAAAAACCTTTGTACAGTTGGTGAAGTGAGATCAGTTGTATCTGCAAAGACAGCAAGTTTCATGATTTTCTTTGCCTTGAATATAACCTCCTTGAAGTGTTTTACATTTAATTGTATGGTGTGAAAATTACCGGTGATTCTGCAGATGTTTAAGTTTTAAAGAAGAACGGGACATATAGAAAAGTTTCCTTCTCCCACTGGCCTCTCATATTCGCTCCATAATTTTACATATATACTAGTACTAGATAAATAAGAATATGAGGAAAAATATTAAATTTGTATAATTTTAAGCTCCTGTTAATGTTTAACAGAACAAGTTTTAGTTAATTTTGTGGGGTAATTTGAGGAACAAAAATGGGATACCTCCACAGGTTCTTATCTGTTTAAGCATCCCTCATTTGTATCAAAATCTTGTGTAACAAGGTTTGAAATGAGTTTGTACGTCCAAGGAGGGAGTCAAACCTCCGACCGTACGCATAGAAGGCTTATGCTCTATCCAGCTGAGCTACTGAGGCAACTACGATTCTTTGAAATTAGGAATTCGGTCAAATTACGTTCTTGGACCGAAATTATCTTTACGTACAGAGTAAAAAAATTAGAAAGCCCAAAAGACCGAATTCCCTAAAAATCTGAACTTTAAAAAAACAATACAAAAATTTTTATGTTACTTATTTTGAATTCAATTCTAAAACTTTAGAGAATATCTTCACCTTTAAAACTTGTAATGTACTTAGTGCATCATCGCAATTTTCCATGTTGTAGATCTAGTAAAACTAAACCTAAAGAATCATATTCTTCTTCACAATACTGACTGACTAAATCTTGTATAAATTTCCGGTCCACTTTTCACATCTTGAAATGTCTTTAATGATAAATGGGGGTACATTATACTGAGGAAATTTTCAGATGCTTGAGTTGCATTTCCCTTCAAACTATTGGGACTTTTTCCATTTATCAAGATATTTTGTTTTCACCATTTCATCGTAAATTTCTTTAAAATGTTGATTCTTATCTTTTTCTGTTATTACTTTATTAATATAATCATCTTTCACAGAGTAGAAGTTTTGCAAATTAAATATGTTCTCGTATTTATCTAAAACACCTAGTATATCCAATGTTAGCAAAGTTCGCTTACACTTTATACACTTTCCGCAATTGTGAATGTGGTGAACACAAACATTTAAATATTTATAAGAGACATCCATTTTGGCAACCATTTTTGTTTTTTCCACTCGGGAATAATTACTTCCAGCTGAGTAAAAAGTTGTATTTTCCGTTGAAAATAATGGAAGGCTGAGTACATCATAGGTTGCTGAATCTCCGGCGAACTTTAAATTGTTTGTGATTTGTATACCTGAAGCATAGTAATAGATATGAAAAAGCTTTTGAAATACTAACAAAGCAGAAACATTCCGAAACGTGTGAGTCGCTACGAAGTCCATCTTCATCACATCGCTTAAATTACTATCGACAATAATAATAGGTTTTTCTAGTAGAAATGATAATTTAAATATGTACAAAGTTGCTTGAATAAATATGTACAAAAATGACTTTGAATTTCATACTAATCTTGGGTGATTGGTATGTACATAACATTAGATATTGAAACGGATTTTGAGATTAAGAGTCTTAC
>DATMFU010000216.1:0-12687 GCA_035556015.1 Niallia sp.
TTATTGAAGGCGGCACTACTGCTTGGAAACAAGAAGGATACGAAACAGTATAAAGAACACTAATCGAGGTAATTTTTACCTCGATTTTTTAATATCCTAGCTCTTTATCGACTATATTTAAAAGTTCTTTGCCGTTCATAAATCGTTGAATATTCTCTAAAAATAATGCCATATAGCGATCCATTGTATGAGGAGAATAGTAAGCGTTATGTGGTGAAATGATGACATTTTCTAATTGCCATAAAGGATGCTCTTTTGGTAATGGTTCTACTTCAAATACATCAAGTGCAGCACCAGCTATTCTTTTTTCTTTAAGAATAGTGGTTAATTCACTTTCCACCAGAATATTCCCTCTACCAATATTAATTAAGAAGCTCGATTCCTTCATCAAGGATAATTTATCGATATTCATTAAATGGTAGGTTTCAGTTGTAGAAGGCAAAGCCAATACTAGAAAATCGGCTTCTTTAATTACATAGTCTAGTTGATCAATACCTACAATTTCATCAGCGAAGATATCTGATTGCAAAGAGTCGATTCGTTTTTTGCAACCAACTACTCGCATATCAAGTGCTTTACATCTCTTTGCTATTTCTTGACCAATAGCTCCGTACCCAATAATACCTACTGTAGATTTCGATAAATCAACAATGGGAGTTTGGTTCCATTCATGATTCAATTGGTTTCTTATCATAAAAGGTAACCCTCTTGCTAATCCAGAAATCATGGCAATGGTATGTTCCGCAATAGGAACAGTGGTACAACCTTTTGTATTGGTAATAAGAATGGAACTGTTTTTCATTTCTTGATGTAATAATGCATCTAAGCCAACACTTAAAGATTGAACCCACTTAATATTAGGTGCATGTTTCCTTATAGATAAAGAATCGTTTAATCCTAATGTTAATACGATGTTACAACTACTAATATCTTCTTTGATAGGTGGTTCAGGCTCTCCATATACCCAAGGATCATAAATTATTTCTGCCCCCATGTTTTTCATATTATCTAAATATTTTTGGGGAATAGCTTTTCGAATGAATATTTTAGGTTTTATTGGAAAGGTATGTTCTGTCATTATTGTACTTCCTTTAGTGGTATTTTCGTGTTTACGTATTCGTAATAAGTAGTGGCTAGTCTTTTTATTGCTTCTGTAATGGTGTCTTCATCACAATAGGTAAAACATAATCTTATATGATTATGTCCTTCATCAGAGAGGAAACAATGTTTGCCTGCTATATAGGAAACGCCTGCTTCCATCGCATTATCAAGGAACTCACTAGTATCGATTCCTTCCGCAAAAGTTAACCATAGAAAGAAACCACCATTTGGTTCGTTAAAAGAAACATCTGCACCAAAAAACTTATTGATTGCTTTCACCATTGCATTTTTTCGAGAGGCATACATGGAGTTTAACTTCGTGATATGATGATCTATATTTAATTGTTCCAATACATTGTGAGTAATTTCTTGAACATATACACTGCTTAGACCATCTACTTTAAGCACTTTCATTTTTTCTATAAGTTCCTTTAATCCAATTGCCCATCCTAATCGGATACCTGGAGCAATGATTTTTGAAAAAGTACTTAAATATACCACTCTATCGGGTCCGAATGAGTAGATAGAAGGCAATACATTTCCGTCAAATGAAAGTTCTACATAGGCATCGTCTTCCAGTATGAAAAAGTTATATTCATACGCTAATTCAGCAAGTCTTTTCCTACGTTCTAAAGATAAGTTAACACCGCCAGGATTGTGGTAATTAGGAATAACATAGATAACTTTTGGAAGAGGTAAATTGTTTGCTACTCTAGAGAGTAACTCCTTTTCTACTAAATCCACTCTTAATCCATTTACGTCGATAGGAAAAGAAGTTAAGTGAACCCCAGCTAGTCGTAAAGTTTTTACAGCTCCGAAGAAAGTAGGAGCTTCCACCCAAATCTCATCTCCAGGATCAGTTAATGTTCTTGTTACTAAATCTATACCTTGGGAACTACCAGATGTAACTAAAATTTGGTTTTCTTTTGCCTGGATATCTCTTAATTTTGAGCGTTCTTTAATCCAATTGACTATATTTTTTGGACCTGTACCACCACTATAACTTAATGCTTGCTTTCCTTGTTTCCTCATTGCAGCTTCGGTTGCAGGTGCCATTATATCGACTGGTAAAGATTCAGGAGCAGGAAATCCAAAAGAAAGTGGAATAAGATGATCTTGACTTCCTGCAAAAGAAGAACCGATTATCTCCATCTGCGGAAAACGTCTACTAAAGGAAACTGGTTTTAAATGAGCCATATTCTAGCACCGTCCTACTTATAAATTTGTAAAAAACTATTATTAGCTAATAGAAGAGTGTTCTAATAAAAAATAAGAACGCTCCATTTCTATATTAAGAAACAATATAAACTAAATATTTCGAATTAGAAACTATCATTTAGAAGCAAAAAAGGAAGGAAATAAGAGGAAAAGTGAGATTGTATGTGTAAAACAAAGAAAATTCAGAAAATTTATTATTTCTTAAAAAACTCAAGATGAAATGGTTAGGTAGCTCATTTTAAAGGAGAGATAATTTATAGAATATATTGAAAACGATATCAATTAAAATTTTTCAAAAAATTTAAAAAAACCATTGTATTACAACAAAAGATTACTTATAATGAAATTAAGTTAGATTATATAACATGAAATGTGAGGTAAGTTAACATGAGTGAATTAACATTAAAACAAATCGAAAGTACGATCGAAGAAAAAAATGTTCAATTATTACATCTACAATTTGTAGATATTGAAGGAATTCTAAAAAATATTACGATTACTGCAGCACAATTAGAGGATGCAGTTGAAGGAAAAATTATGATTGATGGATCTTCCATTAAAGGTTTTTCTCCAATCAATAAATCAGATTCATATTTATTACCAGACTTAAACACTTTTGCTGTTTTACCTTGGACAGAAGAAGAAGGATATTCAGAAGCTCGTTTCCTATGTTCTGTAACAAATCCTGATGGTTCTTTATTTGAAGGTGATACTCGTAACGTATTGAAAAAAACAGTTGAACGTGCTGCTGAAAATGGATATAGCATTTCTGTAGGTCCAGAATTAGAGTTCTTCTTATTTACTACAGACGAAAATGGATATCCAACAACAGAATTAGGAGATAGAGGTGGATACTTCGAACCATCACCTAAAGATTTAGGTGAAAAAGTACGTGTTGAAATTTTCAAAACATTAAGAGCTATGGGCTTTACAATTGAAGCGTTGCATCATGAAGTTGCAGAAGGTCAACATGAAATCAATTTCAAATACGCAGACGCATTAACGGCTGCTGACTTAGCAACAACATATAAATGGGTAGTAAAAACAATTGCAGCACAATATGGTTTACATGCAACTTTTATGCCGAAACCGGTATTTGGAATCAACGGTTCTGGAATGCATGTTAACATGTCTTTCTTTAAAGATGGGGAAAACTGCTTCTATGATACAAGTGATGAATTAGAGCTTTCTGAAACAGCTTATTCATTCATTGCTGGTATTTTAGAAAATGTTAAACATTTTGTTGCGGTTACTAATCCGTTAGTTAACTCTTACAAACGTTTAGTACCAGGTTACGAAGCACCTTGCTACCTTGCATGGTCTGCATCTAACAGATCTGCATTAATTCGTATCCCAGCTAAACGAGGAATGGCAACTCGTGTAGAACTTCGTTGTCCAGATCCATCTTCTAACCCATACTTAACTTTTGCAGTAATTGCATCAGCAGGTTTAGATGGAGTGGAAAGAGGATTAAAAGCACCTGCTCCAATTAATGAAGATATTTTCCACATGACAGATGAACGTCGTGCTGATTTAGGAATTGACAGTTTACCTGGTGGTTTAGATGCTGCAGTTGCTGAATTAGAAGCTGGAGAAATCGGTTTGAAAACACTTGGTGAGCATGTTTATAATGAATACGTAGCTGCTAAAAAAGAAGAGTGGGATAACTACCGAACTACTATTCATGCTTGGGAAGTTGAAAACTATCAATATAAATTCTAATTTAGTAGAATAGAAGAAAAGGAGTACTGTTGAGTACTCCTTTTTTCTATATGTAATTTCCTATTATGTTAATCGGAAAAATGATAGGGAAATTCTTTTTCCATTCTTTAAATCTTACTAAATTATGTTAAAATAAATGGTGATGTATGATTATTCTACATCATGAATCCAATTACATAAGGAGAATTAGATAAATGGGAAATGTATTAATTTTCGGTCATAAAAATCCAGATACGGATACAATTTGCTCCGCTATCGCATATGCAGAATTAAAAAAGGCACTTGGTGTGGAAGCAGAAGCTGTTCGCTTAGGTGAAGTTAGTGGCGAAACTAAATTTGCTCTTGATTACTTTAAAGTAGATGCACCTAGATTTATTGAAAAAGCATCTTCTGAAACAAATTCTGTTATTTTAGTGGATCACAATGAATTCCAACAAAGTGTGGAAGACATCAAGGACGTTACAATACTTGAAGTTATCGATCATCATAGAATTGCTAATTTTGAAACTAGTGATCCTTTATACTATCGTGCAGAGCCAGTAGGATGTACAGCTACTATTTTAAACAAAATGTACAAAGAAAATAATATGGAGATCAAAAAGGAAGTTGCAGGATTAATGTTATCTGCTATTATTTCAGATTCTTTATTATTTAAATCTCCAACATGTACAGAACAAGATGTACAAGCTGCAAAAGAATTAGCAGAAATTGCTGGAGTAAATGCTGAAGAGTACGGTTTAGATATGCTAAAGGCTGGTGCTGATTTAAGTGACAAGACTGTTGATCAATTATTAAGCATTGATGCAAAAGAATTCTCTATGGGATCTTACAAAGTGGAAATTGCACAAGTAAATGCAGTAGATACGAATGATGTATTAGCAAAACAAGCTGAATTAGAAGAATCAGTTCAAGCTATCATTGAGAAAAAAGGTTTAGATTTATTCTTACTTGTAGTAACGGATATTCTAAATAATGATTCCATCGGACTTGCATTAGGAAATCAAGCAGCAGTTGTAGAAGAAGCTTTTGGTGTGAAAGTAGAAAATAATACTGCAGTATTAAAAGGTGTCGTTTCACGTAAAAAACAAATTGTTCCTGTTCTTACAGAAAGCTTAGAAGCAAAATAAGCTATAATTTAGGAAAGCCTGTTTCTTTTAGAGACAGGCTTTTTTATTTTTATATTGCTTTGTCGTACCAATGAAGTAGGTTAAAATATAATAAGAAGTTGGAGGCGGTTTTTTTCATTATAAATAAAGGATGATTACATGACAAAAGAAAAAATACTTATTATAGAAGATGATAAGAAAATAGCCCGTGTTTTATCCATGGAATTAGAATATGAAGGGTATGAAATAGTTGCTGAATTAACAGGTAGTAAAGGTCTGGAAAGAATTCTTAATGAGCAGTGGAATCTTGTATTATTGGATGTAATGTTACCTGAATTAAGTGGACTAGAAGTGTTACGCAGAGTAAGAAATGCTTCTGTACAAGTACCTATCATTTTGTTGACGGCAAGAGATAGTGTTCCAGATAAAGTAGCTGGATTAGATTTAGGTGCAAATGATTATGTAACAAAACCATTTCAAATAGAAGAGTTACTTGCTAGAATTAGGGCGAATTTAAGAACTTCTGCTATTCATGAACAAAAAGAACAAATGAAAATATTTAAGATTGACGATCTAGAGGTCCATGTTCAATCGTATCGTACTTGGCGAAATGGTGATGAAATAGAGTTAACACCAAGAGAATTTGAGCTACTTGTCTATTTATTGGAAAATAAAAATATAGTGGTAACTAGAGAACAAATTTTAAATCATGTTTGGGGCTATAGCTTCGAAGCAGATACAAATGTTGTTGATGTATATATCCGATATATCCGAAAAAAGATTGACTATCCTTATGATCGTCCAATAATCCAAACAATTAGAGGAGTAGGATACATGGTTAAGGATGGCAGTAGATGAGTATCAAAACAAGAATTCAAACATTCACTACTCTTTTATTAATTGTCATCATGATTTTAGTTCATTTTTCTATTTATTATCTTTTTAAAAATTTATTAATACATAATGAATTAGAAGATTCCGTTACAAAAAGAAACCAAACAGCAGAAGGTATTCATTCTATCATTAATATGGAAACAAAAGAGATTAATCGATTTCTAGGAGCCTATTTACCTACTGATGGAATGATTAGAATTGTAAGTGAGGAAGAGAATCAATTATTATACACGGTCACGAAGGAGTCTACTTATGCGAACTTACCTGTAAATTATTCTGATTCAGAGGAAGAGACGATTGTTACATACGATGATGAATTGTTTGCGGTTACGAAGATGCCAGTTATTTGGTATGATGGCACTATTGTAATGCTTGAGTTGACAGATAATATTAATCACATCAAGGAAACGATGACTGTATTAAGGCTGTTATTACTTACAGCTTCTATTTTAATTATTGTTCCGACTTTCTTAGCAGGAAGAGTATTGTCAAAGGTGATATTAAATCCAATTCAACAATTAAATGACACGATGGAAAGTATACAAGAAGAAGGGAAATTTCATCATATTCCTTTAGAGGGTACGAAAAAAGATGAACTATATAAGCTAAAAAACACATTTAATCATATGATATCCATTCTTGAAAGTCAGTATGAAAAACAAAAGCAATTCGTCTCTGATGCTTCACATGAATTAAAAACTCCTTTAACGGTAATTGAAAGTTATTCCAATATGTTAAAGAGATGGGGCAAAAACCGAGAGGATGTTTTAGAAGAGTCGATTGATGCTATCTATTCGGAAGCGATTCATATGAAAAATATGACCAATCAATTATTAGATCTTGCAAGAGCAGATGGTAATTGGCATTTGACGATGGAAAGAATTAACTTAGTTGAACTGTGCAATGAAGTGACTAGAAAAATGGAAAAGATAGATAATCGAATAATCTTTGTTACATGGGAAAAGGAAGCGAGCATGGTAATTGGAGATGTTCTTAAACTAAAACAATTACTGTATATCCTTATAGATAATGGATTTAAGTATGGTGCTAATCAGATGAAGATTCATATATTAACGAAACCGCAAGGAATAATTATGGAGGTAAGTGATAATGGCGTAGGAATCTCGGATGAAGATATTCCATTTATTTTTGATCGATTCTATCGGGTGGATAAGGCACGTACAAGAGACGTTGGAGGTATTGGTTTAGGACTAGCATTAGCAAAAGAAATAATGTTAGCACATCATGGAGAAATCAGTATTACGAGCGAATTGCATGTTGGATCAACATTTACTTGTTTTTTTCCTTATAAGGAGGGAGAAAAATGAAAAAAAAATGGATTTTCTCCAGTATAATAATTTGCTTCATTTCCATCCTTTTCCTAATAATTTTATTAATACCAAAAGATGAACCACTCACTAAAAAAGAAATAAGGAAAATCGTAGAAGATATTTATGGAGGAACACTTCAAACCATCTCATTAAATAAGGAAAATAATCAGTATCAAGTGATTATTCAAAAGAGTAGCGGGAATTACCAAATTGCTATGGATAAGAAGACAGGGGAGATTCTTAAATTAAAACAAATAAATGGTAAGAAGCAACCTGATGATATACCACAAACTTCTTTACTTACTTTAAAAGAAGCAAAGGAGTTTATAGAAGATCAAGAGGGAGCCTCTATTGTTTCTATTAATGATAAAACAATTGAAAATGAATCCTATTATGCATACAAAGTAGAGAATCAACATGAAATCTATTTACTTAATCGTCGGACGAAAGAAATTAGTATTCTAGATGATGCTACTGAGGAAAAAGGAATCATTAGCTCTGAACAAGCAAAGAAAATTGCAAGGGAACAGGTAAAAGGTGACATTCAAGAAATAGATCTCGAAAAAGATGAAAATCAGACCTTTTATGAAGTAGAACTACAAGCAGCATCTAATCATAATGAAGTAAAAATATTGATAAATGCATATAGTGGAGAAATTATTTCAATCAGTTGGGAGGAAGATTAATTCATCATTTCTCATCAATTTCTCATTTTTCTCATACAAGCTATCTCATTTTTACGGGATATCATAAGGGTATAGAAAAAAGGAGGAATCATAATGAAAAATACATTAAAAAAACTTAATTTAGGAAAAGTAAGAACGAACATCAAACAATCTAAATGGACAAAAAGAGGTATTGCATTATTAGTAGTGTGCGGTATAGGATTGGTAACATTCGAAATAATGGATGAAGAATTAATATATGCTAAAAACAATCCTATTAATAATGTATTGCCTTTAACCACGGATGTATCTAAAAATGAAGCAATTAAGATTGCAGAGGAACAAACAAATCGATTGGTTGATGAAGTAGAGGTAGAAATAGATGAAAATGGCAAAAAAGTTTTTCAAATTGAGTTTTTAGATGATCAAGAAGAACTATTCATTGATTCTGATAGTGGTGATGTCATCACTACAAAAGATATGGAAAAGACAATCAAATATACAGAAGAGCAGGTTAAAGAAATCGCGTTAAAAGAAACCGATGGCATCATTACCGATTTTGGAATCGATGAAAATGCCGGACAATATATATACGAAATAGAAGTTACGGATGCAAAAGGTATAGAAATGGAGTTAGATATATCAGCTCTTACAGGTAAAATAGTTAAAAAAGAATTGGATTAGAAATTGTTTGTAGACCTTGTTCTCGGGAACAAGGTCTTTACTTTATGCAAAGAAACCTCTTCGTTCAACAAAGCAATTTTACGCATCCAAACTGATAAAAAAAATAAAAAAGGAAAATCTATATAAAAAGAAAAAGGAGGCAATTGAATATGAGGCTGAAATTACTTTTTCTATTATTATCTATTTTAGTTTTTTGTCATTCACTCCCTGTTGAAGCGAAAGAAATAACGACTGGGGTAAATATAGGGAATAAAGCTCCTGATTTTAAATTAAATGATTTGTCTGGAAAAACATATCAACTCTCCAATTTAAAAGGTAAAAAAGTGATGATAAACTTTTGGACCACATGGTGTCCTCCATGTAAGAAGGAGATGCTTGATATAGAAAGATTCTCAAAAGAAATGCACGATCAATTAATCGTATTAGCCATTAATATCGATGGCGGGAATGAGAGAGGAGTACAGGAATTTGTTCAAGCGAGAAAGCTATCTTTTCCTAT
Source organism: Niallia sp. (assembly GCA_035556015.1). Classification (GTDB taxonomy): domain Bacteria; phylum Bacillota; class Bacilli; order Bacillales; family Cytobacillaceae; genus Niallia. Next base: position 9,221 of record DATMFU010000216.1, read on the forward strand.
TTTATTAGACAAGAAAGATCTAGTTTCTAATCGGTATCAAATAATAAGTATTCCAACTACTTTTTTTATAGATGAAAGAGGAATTATATATAACAAAGGGCTCACTTTATTAACGATAGAAGAAATGAGGGACCTAAGTAAAATTAATGAATGAATAGTAAAAATATTATGAAAGCGCTTTACATCCGTTTTGGACTGTATTATAATGGAAATGTGAAAGGGCATGCCTACCTTATGAATATTCAGAAAAAATAAACTTTTTATAATATACCGAAATATTTTTGTCTAATTGTAATAATTATCAAACTTTTTGGGAAATATGTAATTAATCACTATTAAAAGGAGAAATGGTCATGAGAAAACCAAGAAAACGTTCGTTCCAAGAATTAGTGTTAGAAAATAAAATGCAATTATTAAAAGATAGAGAAGCAATTGAAAGAATTGAAGAACGATTAGAAAGAAAACATTTGAAGAAAGTAAGATAATGTGGTGATAATTACCATCATTTCAACAGATACTTCTGAGCAAACTATCTTTGAAGGAGTTGATGATGATGAGTAATCCAAAAAAGGATAGTAAACATTTTGTACCAAGTCATATAGGAACAAAGTCTAGAGGATTTGGTGGTAATAAAGGTAAAAAGATGCAAGATACATCTGGTCAGCATCCTCAAGTTATACAAACTAAAGGTGAATAAATTTAAGGTCAAGTAGATATATAAAGATATAAGTTAGGACTAGGTTCTAGCTTATATCTTTATTGTTTGCTTGGCCACTTTTTTATGGAATAATACTTTATCATTAACGTAATTAGAGGAATATGTTAGTATTAGGAATAGAATGTCCTAAATTAATTAAGTGAAGTGAAGACATAGATGGAAAAACAAAATAATAAAAACATACAAGATGAATTAATGATAGTAGAAGAAGAATGGAAAGAAAAAGGATACGTAGATAAGGAAAAATGGATATTAGATAGAATTCAGGAACTTGATGAAAGAGAGAATAGTAAGGAAATTTCAAAGTTATTGACTATCGCAGCTTTATCAAGAATGCATAAAAATGAGCAAGATACGATTGCTGGAGCATGGCTAAATAAAGCGAGAGAACTTGATCCATCTAATATAGAGGCTTTAAAATTTCTTTCCCAATCTGACTGGAAACAATTTAACGATTTGTTAGATCAGTTGGTTTTCCCGCAAATACGAGAAACAGATAATCGAACCGCGAAAAGAAAAATCGCGGAACAATATATTAATAATTGTCAGTCTTTCTTATCGAAAATAGATGATGAGGCAGAAAAGATTTCCAATCAAAAGGGGAATGCTAGGCTATATGGTAATAAACAAGCTAACCTAAAATATTCGAAAATGGAAGAACTACTAGACGATGTAATTGCTACAACATCCCAGTTGTTAAAGTCTTCGAAAGAATATGAGGAATCGATTAGTGGAGTTTTTCATACTTCGATATATTATGATAGCGTCAAAAAGTCAATTGAAGAACTACATACATTAAAGGATCAATGGGCAGAAATTTTTGCAGAAGAAGAACAAAAGGATACGGTGAATCAGTCTTCTTTAGAAGAACTACAGCAAATGATAGGTCTAGATTCTGTGAAAAAAAGGGTAAGGGATTTTTACCAGTTTTTAAAATATCAAAAGTCTCGAAAAAAACTTGGCTATATGATTCAAGATGAGATGAGCTTAAATATGATATTTACAGGAAATCCAGGGACAGGTAAAACTACCCTTGCTAGACTTATGGCAAAGATATATCACGAGTTAGGTGTTTTACCTAGTGCCGAAGTAATTGAAACGGATCGTTCTCAACTGGTTGGCGGTTACATGGGACAAACAGAGGAGAATGTTCGATCGGTCGTAAAGCAAGCTGTAGGAGGAGTATTGTTTATAGATGAAGCTTATAGTTTAAAAAGAGAAGGACAAACTGGAAATGATTATGGACAGACTGCAATTGATACCCTTGTTTCCCTTATGACTGGTTCAGAGTTTGGTGGCAAATTCGCAGTCATTTTAGCAGGATATCCAGAGGAAATGCGTCAATTCCTTGATGGAAATCACGGTCTAAGAAGTAGATTTCCACAATCAAATCTTATCCACTTACCGAATTATACAAGCGAAGAACTTTTAGAAATTGGTAACCTTATCGCAAGTTCTAATGATTATGTGATTACGGAAGATGGAAAAAAAGAATTATTAAAAAGAATAGAAAAAGAACAAGTAGATGAAAGTTTTGGAAATGCTAGGGCAGTCCGAAATATAGTGTTAGATGCGATTTTCAGTAAAGGATCCCGAAAATCAAACGAGAAGGAAGTATTAAAATATACTTTACTACAAGCATCTGACTTTGCTTGTGAAGAAGAAGACAAACATATGGATCCAACGAAAGAGTTAAATGAATTAATTGGACTGAATAAAGTCAAAGAAGAAATAAAGAAAATTATTGCCTTTGTAAAAATACAACAAGCAAGAGCGCAAACTTCGAAAAAGAATTTGCCCATACAGTTACATGCCGTTTTTACAGGGAATCCAGGAACAGGAAAAACAACGGTTGCTAAACTATATGCTCAATTTTTAAAAGATTGTGGTATTTTAAAAAGAGGACATCTTGTTGTAACAAGTAGAGCAGATTTTGTTGCTGGTTATGTCGGACAATCTGCGATAAAAACTCGAAAGAAAATACGAGAAGCACTGGGCGGAGTCTTATTTATTGATGAAGCATATTCCTTACTCGGAGGCAGTAGTCAAGATTTCGGAAAAGAAGTAGTAGATACCCTTGTTATGGAAATGACGAAGCATAATGAAAATTTAGTGGTAGTCCTTGCAGGATATCCAAATGAAACAAACGCATTATTACAAAGTAATCCAGGATTAACATCTCGGTTTAAAAAATTCATTCACTTTGAAGATTATTCGCGAGAAGAGTTAATCGAAATTATGAAACAATATGCAACTAAATTTGATTATGTGTTAACAGAAGAGGCTATTCAAGTATTGCAAAGTGAATTGCCAAATGGAGCTACAAAAGGAAACGGTAGATTTGCTACTAATTTAATTGATGATGCTGTGCAGCTTCAAGCACTACGTTTAACAGAAGAAATGGACAACCTATCGGAAGAGGATTACTCTTTACTAACAGAAGTAGATATTAGAAATGTCTTGCAGGAATTAAAGAGTCAAATTCAAGCAGAATAACATATATTTGGTCAGTTAATTAAAGACTTAAATCAGCCTGTAGGCAAATTCCAAATTTACTACAGGCTATTTTTCATAATGTAGAAATTTTTTTGATTTCACCTACACTACTCTCTAAAAAATCGACAAAACACTTTTGTGCACCTTCAATATGTATGCTTATAATTAAATATACCTACAAAATGGATAAATGTTTAATTTCCATTAATTATGAACAAACTAAGGAATGTTCCCAAAAATCACAAAAAAAGGA
>DATMFU010000217.1:0-13985 GCA_035556015.1 Niallia sp.
CTCCATCGTTCCCATTACCAAAACAACAAAAACAAAACAAGAACTATTAACAAAAAAACAAAAGAAACATAAAAGAAGCCATTCCTCCCATTATGATGAGAATGGTTTCTTTTATGTTAAATTCTCCCTAGCTTATTAAAGCATGATAATATATTCCTTCTTCCTTACATAAAATTTACGGCAAAAACTTAATTTAGTAGTTCAAAAGAAATTGATTAAACAAACTACTCCATTTATAATGGATAGAAATATTTAAGGAATTACGGGTGATTAGTAAAAGTGGAAAGTTTGAATAGAAGCGTAACAAAAATAGAAACAGAGAACACCTTTTCCTTTATGGATGGAGTAAGAGACTGCATCCCAACTTTACTTGGCTATATTAGCATAGGGATTGCTATGGGAGTAGTTGGTATCTCTTCTGGCTTAACTGTCCTCCATGTATTTTTATTAGCAATATTTGTATATGCTGGATCCGCTCAGTTTATAATCTGTGCCATGATTGCATCAGCTAGTCCAATAAGTGCCATTATAATGACAACCTTTATTGTTAACTTAAGACATTTTTTATTAAGTTCCGCACTGGCTCCTAACTTTACACAATATTCCGTTTGGAAAAATATTGGTATTGGAACATTACTTACAGATGAATCATTTGGAGTAGCCATCACAAAAGTATTGAAAAAAAGGCCTATTACAGACACTTGGATGAACGGTTTGAATATTACTGCATATATTGTTTGGATTATTTCTTGTACACTAGGAGCTTATTTAGGTGGGTGGGTTCCTAATCCATCAACATTCGGATTAGATTATGCTTTAACCGCTATGTTTATCGCCTTATTGATTCTTCAATTGCAAACAATTGAATCTAGTAAATTCAAACACTATCTATTACTAATTCTCTTAATGGTAATCTGTATGGTGATATTCTCGATTTTTTTATCTAGTAGCTTAAGTGTCATAATCTCTACGGTCGTTGTAGCTACAATTGGGGTGGTGACAGATAAATCATGACAAATACTGCTTTTGCTTTATTATTAATAGGATGTACGCTTGTAACATTTATCCCTAGAGTCATACCGTTTTTAGTGGCACGTAATTTTACCCTCTCCAAACCAATTGAGAAATGGCTTTCCTATTTACCTGTTTGCATATTTACAGGACTGATTGTGGAGAATCTGTTACAGACAAACGGAAGTGAGTTAGGAATAAACTGGAATGTCCTCATTGCTACTATTCCAACCATTTTTGTTGCTGCATTCAGTAAAAGCCTATTAACCACCGTATTATTTGGTATTATTTGTATGGGGATTGTCCGGTTTATCCTTTAATATGAATACCCCCTCAGTTTTGTTAGAGATCATCTACTCACTGAAGGGGTTTTTCTGATTGCTGAAAACCAAATTGCTACGGGCTACTACCCATTTATATGAACCTAATTAACATGAAACCTTCGCATCATCTTTCATTCTACTAACACTAATGGAAACATCTAGCTCTTGTCTTCCGCTGCCGATATAAACTCCTTTTAAAGGTGTTATATCTCTATAGTCTCGGCCTGTTGCAACTCGAATATGCTGATTTCTTGCCATGCAATTATTTGTTGGGTCAAACCCTACCCAGCCATACTTAGGCAAATATACTTCTACCCATGCATGGGTTTGAGAATCTCCTCTCATTGCTGCATCTTCACCGCCATAAATATACCCACTAACATAACGAGCAGGTATACCTTCTCTTCGACATATTGATAGCATGACATGTGAAAAGTCCTGGCAAACACCAGATTGTTTTTCAAAAGCTTCTTTTGCAGTAGTTTTCACATGTGTAGCACCAGGTTCATAAGCGAATACCTGATAGATATATGAATTTAACTTTTTTAGAAAAGTAAATACATCCATGTCTGTTCTTTTTAAGGCATTTACTACCGAGTAATGCATCTTATCGGTTAAATTCGTATAATCTGTTGGCATTAAAAACTCTGCATGTTTAGAAATAAAGTATCCTGTCTTCATTTCTTCTTCTATTTGCTTATCTATTTTAATATCTACCTCTTCATAAACTATTTCTAAAATGGACCGAGTTTCCACAATTAATTCATTATGCGGTTCCCAAATATAAAAAGTAGTTACTTCATTCCCCCAGTAATCTAAATGACTATAGCATTCTGTATAGGGAAAAATCTTTTGCTCATAAAATAATAATGACTGATTTACTGTATGCAGTGGTTTAAATAAGCACTGATTAATGCTTTCTTTTACTGGGAGACTATATTTATAATGAGAACGTTGCAATACCTCATATTTCATGTTTGGCTTATCTCTCCTAAATAGTATGTCTCCATAATAGAACTCCCAACAGAATCGCATAGACGCTGAATATTTTGGAAGTATTCATGGAGCGATATTGGTAAATTCTCTAGCGACTGATAATTCACTTCTTCTTGCAAGTTTTGAAGGTTGTTATATAAATTTTGCGAATAGGAATGTACTTTCCCTTTTTCCAGGGCTTGAAATGCAGAGACTAGTTGCTGAACACCGTATTTAGCGGAGCGCGGTAAAGAATCATCAAAAAGCAAATAAGTAATAATTTTTTCTGGATCCATTAGCGCCTGATATTTCTGTATATAAGACTCATACCCACTCAGGCTACTTAGAACAGCACTCCAATAATGATATTTAATATCATCAATATTGGCTCTTTCTTCAAAATTCTTGTGATAGTATACATCTAATGTTTTCGCAAGTTTGCGGATTACTTCCAAATACTTTCCGAATACAAGAAATAAATACCCATCTCCTCGAGGCATTAATCCTGATATTATCCCTTGAAAAAGAAAATAATTTTCATGGATATTTTGTAAGAATGTATTCAGATGATTCGTTTGCACAGTAGTGGAGCAAAATTCACGCACTTTAAAATATAAACTATTGATAACTTCCCACAATTCCACTGGTATAACTTCTCTTATCATCCGAGCATTTTCTCTCGCAATGGTGATACATGAATAAATAGAATTATTATTTTCCCTTGAAAAAACAATATATTGAATGACAGATTCACGATCATACGCTGAGTACTGTTGACTATATTCTACTTTATTTCCAATTATCTCTATAACTTCTTCCCAATCGTGTTCTGTCCCCATTTTAGGATCATGGTTTTCAAGAATACTAACTAAACGTACAGAAAGCAATTTTGCCATACTATCGGCTCTTTCCATATTTTGACCAATCCAATAAAGAGAGTCTGCTACGCGACTTAACATATTATGCTTCCTCCCCTTCATTCATAGTATTTCCCAAAACCCATGTATCTTTGCTTCCTCCACCTTGAGAAGAATTGACAACAAGTGAACCTTTTTTCAAAGCCACCCTCGTTAATCCCCCAGGTACAACTTTCGGAGATTCGTTAAAAAGAACAAATGCTCGTAAATCTACATGTCTTCCTTGGATTCCCTCTTCTGTATGAGTAGGAAGGGTAGACAAAGAAATAGTAGGTTGGGCAATAAAATTGTTTGGATTAGCGATTATTTTCTTCCGGAACATACTTTTCTCCTCTTTTGATGCATGGGGACCTATTAACATATTATATCCACCCGAGGAATTTCGTTCTTTAAAAACTAAATCATCTAAATGTTCTAATGCATAAAGATAGTCCTTCTTTTTAGAAAGGATATAGGTTTCTACATTTGAAAGAATTGGCTCTTCCTTCAGATAGTATCTAATCATATCTGGCACGTACGCATATGTTGCTTTATCATCGGCAACTCCATTTCCAATAGCATTAGCAATTGCTACATTACCAGCACGATAAGCATCCATTAAACCAGGAATTCCAATCAAAGAGTCTTCTTTAAACTCAAGGGGGTCTAAATAATCATCATCTATTCTTCTATAGATTACATCCACCTGTTTTAATCCTTTAGTGGTCTTCATATATACTATTCTTTCTTTTACAATCATGTCTCTACTCTCCACTAATTCAATTCCCATTTGCTTCGCAAGAAAACTATGATCATAATAAGCCGAATTATACATACCAGGTGTGAGTAGAACTATTGTTGGTTTTTCTTTTCCATTTGGGTCAAGATTTTTTAAACTTGCATGCATTTCATAAAGCTGATTTTCTAGAGATTGTAATTCGTAGTTTGTAAACAGTTCCGGAAATAATTTACGCATTATGTATCTATTTTGAAAAACATAAGAGAGCCCAGATGGGTTTCGGATATTATCTTCAAGCACTAAATACTTTCCAAACTCATCTCTTATTAAGTCAATTCCTGCAATGAAAATGTGATTTTGTTTCGGTACTTTTACTCCATATACTTGATGATAGAAATGAGGGGAAGTGACAATTAAATCTCGTGGAACGATATTATCCCTTAAGATATTCTGTTCTGTATAGATGTCTTCTAAAAAAAGGTTCAGAGCTTTAATTCTCTGTTCTAATCCACTCTCTATTTCATTCCATTCTTCTAGAGGAATAATGCGAGGCAGAGGATCAAATGGCATTGTTCTTTCTGTTCCTTCTTCATTATGATAAACCGTAAATGTTATGCCCTGCTTCATAAAATCTTGTTCAGCTAATAGATGTCTTTCTTTGATTGTTTCTTCATCAAGTAACATCATATTCTGTATAAACGATTGAAAGTGAGGATGTGGTATATCAGCATTTTCAAACATTTCATCAAAAATTCGCTCTCCTACCTTGTATTTCTGTATCATCAAGTTAGCACCTACCTTTAATTTTTCAAATTTATAAAATAAAATTCGACAAGTTCTTCCACTTTCCCTTTTGAAAAATTAAATATATTTGAATTTTATAAAAATTCTAATATTATCATTACTCTTCAATCTATACATTCATTCTTTCAATTTAAATAAAAAAACAATAAATTATTATACTTTCGTTCCTTTTCCATGAAGTTTATAATAAAATATTGGTTATATTATTGATATAATGATAAATAATAAATAGTTATTTCATTTGTTGTCTTTAATAGTACTAAATACAACAGAACACTTAAATTCACCTCATAACAGAGGTTACCTTTTTAAGAACTATACATACATTTTGAAGGGTGGCTATAAACTTGGAGATTAACTCTAATTTTATTAAAAATATAATGAAGGAAGACTTAGAAACAGGCAAGCATGATAAAGTAATTACTCGCTTTCCCCCAGAACCAAATGGATATTTACATATTGGTCACGCTAAATCCATATTTATTAACTTTGGATTAGCAGATGAATTCGGCGGTAAAACAAATTTACGCTTTGATGATACTAATCCTCTTAAAGAAGATGTAGAATATGTAAATTCTATTAAAGAAGACGTGGAATGGCTTGGTTTTGAATGGGACAATTTGCTATTTGCTTCTGACTATTTTGAAGAAATGTATAAACGAGCTGTTTTATTAATCAATAAAGGACTAGCCTATGTTGATGATTTATCAGCCGATGAAATTCGTGAATATCGCGGTACCTTGACAGAGCCAGGAAAAGAAAGTCCTTTCCGTACTCGTTCTATTGAAGAAAATCTTCAATTGTTTGAGGCAATGCGTAATGGAGAGTTCGCAAATGGAGAAAAAGTACTTCGCGCTAAAATTGATATGGCTTCACCTAATATTAATTTAAGAGATCCTGTTATTTATCGTATTGCACATGCTACTCATCATAATACGGGGGATAAATGGTGCATCTACCCTATGTATGCATTTGCTCATCCTTTAGAGGATGCAATTGAAGGAGTAACACATTCACTTTGTACAACAGAATTTGAAGATCAACGTCCATTATATGATTGGGTTGTTCGTGAATGTGAAATGGAAAGCACTCCCCAACAAATTGAATTTGGCCGTTTAAATATTACGAATACAGTAATGAGTAAACGTAAATTAAAATTATTAGTAGACGAAAAATTCGTTGATGGCTGGGATGATCCTCGTATGCCTACTATTTCTGGATTACGAAGAAAAGGTGTAACACCTGAAGCTATTCGTAATTTCTGTATGGAACTTGGAATTTCTAAAGGTTCTGGTGCAGTAGATTCAGCTATGCTTGACCACTTTGTACGAGAAGATTTAAAACTTAAAGCCCCTCGTACAATGGGTGTATTAAATCCTTTAAAAGTAGTTATTACCAACTATCCTGAAGGCCAAATTGAAATGTTAAATGCTGAAATTAATCCTGAAAATCCTGAAATGGGAACAAGACAAATTCCTTTTTCTCGAGAAATTTATATTGAACAAGAAGATTTCATGGAAAATCCTCCAAAGAAATACTTCCGTTTGTTCCCTGGTAATGAAGTTCGACTAAAACATGCTTATTTCATTAAATGCGAAGAAGTTATTAAAGATGATAATGGCAATGTGATTGAGTTACATTGTACGTATGATATAGAAACAAAGAGTGGTACTGGATTTACAGGAAGAAAAGTAAAAGGAACCTTACATTGGGTAGAAGCAACTCAAGCTCTTCCAGCAGAATTCCGTCTTTTTGAACCACTTATTACAGATGATGAGGAAATAGAAGAAGGAAAAACATTTTTAGATTATGTTAATCCAAAATCTCTTGAAGTCATCGAAGGATTTATTGAGCCGAACATGAAGGATGTACAACCACAAGATAAATTCCAATTCTTCCGTCATGGTTACTTTAATGTAGATCCGAAATATACAACCTCAGAAAAACCTGTATTTAATCGTATTGTTTCATTGAAAAGCTCTTTTAAACTTTAATATACTAAGAAAGGCTACGTCATAAAGGACGTAGCTTTTTATTAGCTCTCATGTCATAATTAAACCCTAATTAAAAGAGAAGTAGAATTATTTATCTACTTCTCTTTTTATATAATCAATATTTACCAAGCTGTGCTTGCTGGTTTTGTAGTATTAGCTAACCAATCATATTGTAATAAACGCAACTCAAATAATCTCAATGGATCATGGAACATTTCTGGATTTTTCTTTAGACGATTCAACAAATCTTTATAAACATCAATTTCTTTGTTTTTTACTTCTACTGTTTCATTCAAAACTTGAATTGGTTGCACATAGAATAATTGTATATCACTTGCTAACCCTTTTTCATAGAAATCGAATTGTTGAAGTACTTCCGTGGCAACTGAAGTTGCAACCTCTTGAAAATCCTCTGTCTCAATATATTTTTGATATTTTGATTTCAACATTTTCTTATTTTGCTGCATAACTCCTAATAACTTTCCTGCACTCTTTAAAAGAACTTGAGAAGGATTAAATCGCAATAAGATATTTAATGGCTTTATCTGAACTCCAGCAGTCAGTCTTCGTGCATCTCGACGCCAATCCTCTATAATAGTAAAGTCACATGTTAAAGGTAGTGGTTGTTCTTGATAGATTCCATTAAATCCTTCACTTAACTCCTGAAGGAAAATCTGACTTTTTTCTAATTCTTTATGAGAACATTGAATCCACTCTTGGATTTCCTGATTAATTTTAGGAATTAATGTTCCTTGTATATAACCATTTATCTGTTTATTCATTTCTTCATTTAAAGAAACATGTATTTTACTAAAGTCACTATCTTCTTTAATAAAGTCCTTACATCCTTTAATAATTTTTGGAACTTCTTTTGTAATTTCTTCTTTTATCTTTATTTTCAGTACATCAAACTGTTTGATAATTACATCTGTTTGTGTTCCTTGAATGTCCTTTAATTGGTTTTTTGCACCTGTCAGTTTGCTAACCATCTCTTCATATAATTGTAGAGACGTTTGCAAACTATTTTCCATATCAATTCGTTTATCCAGAAGGTTAGTAATTAAATCTTGAATGATTGCAGTACTTTTTAATAAACGTTCTTCTTTTACATTTCTATCTTTAAAGTGTTGTTCATAATATTGACTAATCTCTTCTAATTGAACTCGGCGATCCTCTTGTTTAGAATAAATAAAAATTTGGCTATCAGAGAAATAATGTTGAATGGTGGACATAGCCTTTTGTAACCGTTTGGTAGCAACTCTATCATTCTCTACATCATCTACATAAATTAGGAATTGTATTTTTAAATGTGGAGATTTTTCTTTCCATCGGTTTAATTGCTCATATTCACTATAAGAGAAAATGGATTTCTCATTAATAACAAACAATAAACAATCAGCTAATAAGGCATAATCACAGTAACTATCTTCGTTTACAAATGGAGCTGTTGTAACGGACCATTTATTCTTACTTAAATAATCAGATGGTGTATCTAAATTAAATACTCTAGGCTGAGCTGAAGAAGCCTGTATGTTCAGTAACTCTTCATAGAAAGTATTTAAATTATCCAATGGTATTAAACCATTCTCTGTTACTTCATTAATTTCCAGATAATCATTATCTTGAACAGATAGTACTGCCTTTGTTTCTTCCGATAGAATGGTTTCGCCTACTAACTCATTAATAAATGAATTTACACCACTACCATGAGATCCAAGCATCAAGAATTGGTAATCTTTTGAAGGAATATACTGCATTACTTTACGAGAAAACTTTTGATCAAGTTGAATATCATGCTTATTCGCCCAATCTATAATGGCTTGGAAAAGATGCATAAACTGTTCTGCACTTACATTACTTTCTGTGACCTGATTAATATGTCTTTCTGCCTGATCCAAAATAGTAATATTGATAGACCCTTTAAACATTTCATTCCATGCTAAAACAGCTGATGCAGCAGATAAAATCTTCTCACCATTAGCAGAAAGAAAATAGTTAGATAGAAGAATAGGAACAATTTCTTTAATCTCTTGAATTGGATATTCCCCACTAATTAAATGTAAATAGGATTTTTCTAAAACAACCGTAAGCTTATTTTCTTCCTTTTCATTTCGTCTAACTGGTTGAAAAACACCATTAAATAATTCAATCCAAGTTAAATATTGTGGTGTATTTTCATAATTGCTCCATATAGAAATAGCTAGTCGTTCAAAGATCTCTTTATCTAATTCTTGTACATTTATTAAGCTATCTATAAAATAAGAAGGCTCGTAATTTTGTAACAACTCCAAATTCCCGTAATGTATTAGCGCCTCATACCATTTCAATGTATGAGTTCTTATTCCTTCCGTAACGGCTAATTGAATAGCTTCATCCCACTTTTGCTGTTCTTCATAATATGTCTTGGCAATGTTTGTTATATTCGAGTAATCGGGATTAGATATTGTCAAACCTTTAATAATATCTAATGCCATTTCATGATTTCCTTTTTGAAAATATAGAGTAAATAGTTGTAAAGATATCTCTGTAGTTAATAATTCGGAGTCCGTAATGATTGATTTATAAAAACTTTCCGCAGTAGAATATTCTTCTAATTCAAGGTATGCATCCGCTAAATTCTTTTTAGCCCAAGGTTCTAACTCGTTGCCGATGTTTTCCCATTTAAATATAGCTGCTTCATAATCATGATAGTGAAAATATAATTCACCTTGTGCAAACCGAATAGAGGTTAGGTCAGGAACATTTTTTCTTTGCTCTTGCATATATAATTGTCCCAACACCTCAATAGGTGCTTCATCTCTATCTTTTGTATAACCCTCAAAATATGTTTTTTCAATTAACTTTTTTTCTAAAGTCATAACTTCCCCCTGTTATCTAGTCTTGAAATAATCCAATCCAACAACCTCATGTGATTTTATGCTAATTAATAAACTTTATGATTTTTAGCTACCCTTCATTGTAGCAAACCTGTTCATTTCATTGATTTCTACTTAAAATCAAAATGATTACAAAAACTTAACAGAACAAAGTTATTTTTGGGAATATGATTTTTCATCCTAAAAACTAACAGCATAACCTTATACTCACTCATTAAACTTCTACTTCTAGATTACTGAAATTTAGTTACCACCTCTAGTGTCTATTTTCCCTTTCTCAATAGTTATTTCCAAGTCTCCCACTCCTTTTATCCTATTCTTTTTGTTTCATTTCAAGCCAATATACCTGCTTGCATAAAATAAAGGATCATGACCATCCATACATTATTCTATGGGTATAGTAGTTATAAACTTTAAAACCACTATTACGTGAGAAATGTATGAAAAAGTCAGACCCTTTCACCTTTTACTTATTTATTTTTCTTGTTAGAATCATCTTTATCAATCTTTTCCACTGGAGAATGTCCAAGCCAATCTTTTTCCTTCATTCTTTTCTTTCTCCGTCTTTGGGAAACAATAATTGCAACTATTATAAGGATTATTAAAAGAAGAGGAAAACCAAAAAAGGCATATAGTATATTAAAAAGAGCATCAAAAAAATCAGACATAGTGTACCTCCCTTATATCGCCATTTCATCTTAACGTTCTCGTAATAATTATACTTTTCCCTTAATCGCTGATTTTAAACGTTAGATAGTTTGGCTGATAAAATTAGGTATCACTTTATTTTATTTTTAGGGATTTTTTCTAAATAATCTATGGCCTCTTTTAACGTGCTAACTGGAACTATTTTGATATCATTATAACCTTCTTCTTTCACTTTTTCTTTAATTTCCTTCTCATTCGTATCATAACTATTTATATCTTTTGGATAGAAGAATATATCTACATCAGCCTTATGTGCAGCTACAATTTTATGTTCAATTCCACCGATTTGACCAACATTTCCTTTTGCATCCATCGTACCTGTACCAGCTACTTTATATCCTTTTGTTAAATCTTCATTTACCATTTGATTATAAATTTCTAATGAAAACATTAATCCCGCTGATGGACCACCGATATTTTCACTATCTATTTCTACTTCAATAGAAGGATTAATAGTCATGTTGTCTTCAGGAGATATTCCAATTCCAACTTTTCCAGTTTCTTTATTTAATTCTATTACTTCTATATTAGCCTTTTGCATTTTCTTTCCGTGCATAAATTCAATTTCAACCTGGTCACCTAAGTGCTTACCCTTTAAATAATCAATTAATTGTTGACTTTTAGTAAATTCTTGTCCATCTACTTTTTTAATAATATCTCCAACTTGAATAATTGATTTTGCCTTGGAATTATCTAATACTTGAGCAACAAAGATCCCGTTGTACTGATATTCAACCTCTTTTTTTGCTGCTGTTAAACTTGCGATAATGGCGTTTTGTTTGGAGGTATCCATCATGTGTAAAAGTAAGGCATTATATTCCTCATCACTTAAATTTCCTTTTACTTCTTCCTCTTTCCGTATTTCTGTATGGGGAGCAACTAACCCATACAGCCAAATATATGGGTTACTCGCCTTAATAGAATAGACAGTTGTTAAATTTAAACTTCCCTTTTCTGATTTGTGTCCATCTTCTACTGTTACTTTTGAAGCCAATTCTTCAATAGAACCTGGTTGATTTAAATAATAGGGAGTCGGAATAAATAATAAGATAACTAAAATTCCTAAAATTATATTTAGCCATGTTCTCTTAAAGAGTCTATTTTTATTTTTTTTCATATGGTATGTACTCCTTAAATTTAAGTTCTCTGCGGTATTATATTTATATGTATGTATCCCTTTCTATGATATAGACATAGAAAATCTATTAAAGTGTATATATGAATGTACCTATATATAACGTAGCTACTATTTATTAAACCATATTTCATGATATCTCTGCATAATTAAACAAACGCAATAAAATAGAAGATTATTTTAGGATTTACGGAATTACAAAAGATTATTTATAAACTAGAAGAGATCAGGATAGAATCTCTTCCTGATCTCTTCTAGTTCATTTTTCTTCATTAACCTTTTAACTTCTTTATTAATTTGAGGGTACTTTGAAAAGTATAAATTAATTCATAATAGAGATACACTAATTACACTTGAAAAAGTCTCCTTATTTTCTTAATCGAACTGTATTCCCAGAAGGATCATTCGCTATGATTACACCATTTTCCTCTTTATAGTTCACACCTAATGCAGAAAGATTTTCTTTTACTTTTTGTAATTCTTGATTATTCGGGATGATGATATCATAGTATTTTAACCCAACATGATTTTTCTCAGGTTGAGGTGCCCCAATCCCATTCCATACATTTAATCCAATATGATGATGATAAGATCCAGTTGATAGGAAATACGCTTGAGAACCATATTTCAGCACAATATCAAATTCTAATCCCTTTACATAAAAATCAATGGTTTCTTTTAAATCAGCAACATGTAAATGAATATGTCCTAGAATTGTACCACTAGAAAGTCCTTTCCATTCTAAATTCCGTCCAGCAGCTAATACCCCTTCTGCATCCATTTGGAGTGTATCCATTTGCACATAATTATCTTCCCAATCCCATTCATTAGAGTCTCTATCTCTATATATTTCTATTCCGTTTCCATCGGGATCCGCTAAATAAATCGCTTCACTTACACTATGGTCAGAAGCACCTTGCAAAGGATATCCTGTTTTTAATAAATGCTTCAAAACAGAACCAAGTTCTTCTCTAGATGGCACTAATATAGCAAAATGATAAAGCCCAGTTGTTCTTCTATTCTTTTTTTCTACTTCTGGTAATTCCTCTAAGTAAAGGAATGGTTCCCCTGTACCCGCTTTTAAAGAAGCCTGATTAATCGTCTTTTCTTCTACAGTCAAACCAATTATATCTTTATAAAATAACAGTGATTTTTCTAAATTACTCACCTTTAAGGTAACACTTTGGACATAACGATTTGGATATGCATGAAAACTCATTTTTTTACTCCTCCTAATATTCCAACCTCACTTACTTTATGTAAGTAATTATATTTTAATTAGCTTCATTAGTAAAGTAACTTATTTATGCTTCATAATACTTTTACTTAAAATAATAATTATTGTATAATAACAACAAGAGGAGTGATGCAAAAATGAACCAGTCCGCTATTTGCCCAAGATTTGAAAAGGCTATGGGAATACTGAGCCAACGATGGACAGGATTGATTATTTATCAATTATTAAAAGGTCCTCAACGTTTTTGTTCCATTGAATCTTCTATTGGTATAAGTGGAAGACTTTTATCTGAAAGATTAAAGGATTTAGAACAACAAGGAATTGTATCGAGAGAGGTATTTCCAGAAATACCTGTACGGATTGAATATTCATTAACAGAAAAAGGATACTCATTAGAGCCTTTGATGAAGGAAATTGAGATTTGGTCCCAAAAGTGGTTAAACGTCTAAGATTATAACTATCCCATTCAAATATAGGATTGATAGGGACCATTGGCTTTTCCTAGTTCCCTATCAACCAGTTTATTTTCTTTTTAATTAGTCCTCATCCTTAATATCCCTGTCTTCAGGTATTGGTTCATTCAATACTTCTTCTATGTATTTCTTATATTTTTCTACTTGTTTAAAATGTGTTTGAAACTGTTCCTTATTAATTAGATACTCATTTCCGTCATATAATGCCCTAATTTTATTTTGATGAATCAAATTTTCCACTTTCGTTTCTGAGATTGAAAGAAGTTCAGCGACTTCTTGGACAGTTAAATACATATATTTATCTTCTCCTTATTAAATGATACTATGCTTAGAAATACGTCTTTACAAACATTCATTATTCTTCATTCTATATTCAAACTTCCTTTACTTTCACCTTATATACTTTAACTACCAAACGATTAAGGAGGTATAAACAATAATCGTAATTTCGAATAGCTTATTCTTATTAAGTATTATCGGTTGTTTCTCCTTCCTATTTTATCAAGCTTTCTTCTCTAATCATAGAAATAGTAACCTTTGATCCATCTATATTTCTAATCACAGAACAAAAGAAAACTTTATCAAAAAAAAAGATCCTCCTTTACGTTTATAAAGATAAAGGACGATCTATTTCATTATTTATTAATTTAGTTTCATGCTCATTTAACCACTTAACAAGAACATCTACATTCATTGGTTTAGCGTAATAATACCCCTGTATAATTAAACTTTGATTTAAAGAAGATAAAAACTCAACCTGCTCTCTCTTCTCTACTCCTTCTATTACAATATTTAAATGCAACGACATTCCAAG
>DATMFU010000218.1:0-2482 GCA_035556015.1 Niallia sp.
AAGTTCTCTCATACCTGGTGTGTCTATAAGAATTGCATGGTTTGGAAGCAAAATCAATTCACGATGTGTAGTAGTATGTCTTCCTTTTGCATCTGAACTTCTTATTTCTTGAACTTCTTGCTTATTGTATCCAACTAAATAATTCGTTAAAGTGGATTTTCCCACACCAGAAGACCCTAATAAAGCAATTGTTTTGCCAGATACAAGATGACTGTGCAACTCATCAAAGCCCAGATGCGTTACAATACTAAGTACAATGACTGGAACTCCGAAAGCTACTCTTTCTACCATTGCTTTTTTTTCCTCAATATTCATACATAGGTCTGCCTTTGTTAATAAGATGACTGGATTAGCTCCACTTTCCCACGTTAAGGTTAAGTATCTTTCTAGTCTTCTTAAATTTAAATCCTCATTTAATGCATTAACCAGAAAAACTGTATCCACATTGGCAGCAACAATTTGCTCCTCTGTATTATGTCCTGCTTCTTTCCTAGAAAATTTGCTAAAACGGGGAAGAAGCTTTATAATCGTTCCTTTTCCTTCTTCTCTTGGTACTATTACAACCCAATCTCCCACTGCTGGATAATCTTCTCGACTGTTAGCTTGATAGGAAAACTTTCCAGAAACCTCGCATAAGAGTTCCCCTAATTCAGTCCATACCCTGTACATTCGCTTATGTTCGAGTGTAACTCGACCTAGCACTTCTTTTTCTTGCTTCCATTTAGTGTATTCTTCTTTCATATGTTCTTTTAAGCCCATTATCGTTAAATTCATCTCTTCATCCTCCAAAATTTTGCATAATAAAAAACCATGGCTACATACAGTCCATGGTTCCTATCTACAAAAAACACATTAATTTAGAGAAATAAAGATTCTACCTACTTTATCGATAAAAAATGGTTTTTAGTGTTCAGATATATGTATGGACTGTATGCTTTTATAAGTTTCATTAATGTGATATTAAATTTACTCATAAAACATCAGCCCCTTCCATTCATAATAAATAATACTATTATTATAATAATTTTCAGAAAAAATGTAAAGTAATATCAATTTTATATGCTTTATAGAAAAGCACAAAGCATAGGCGGATGGCATAGTATAGGTCAGTATAATGAAATAGGAGTGATTATATGTCCTCTCGTGAAGATTACCACTCTATACAAGAAGCTGGTATGTATAATGTGTTAAGTGATTATTACAAATATACTAACCCTGAACTGCATGTCTATTATTATCATAAGCATTTACAAAGTTTACAGCACGCCATAAAACATGAAAACAAACAAGTAGTTAAGCCTGATAAACAAAGACAAAAAGAATACGGTACTATTCGTATTCTTCATGGTTCAGAAACATCGCCTAAATTAGATATTTATATTAATGGAATTCGCATATTTAAAGAAGTCTCATATAAAACGATGAGCAATGACTTTACCCTATTAAAAGGAAGGTACCAAATAGACATTTATGAAGCTGGTAAGATGGTTCATTCACTTTGTAGCCAAAAGGTGTCTATTGAAGCAAATCTATATCATACGCTTGTAATAACCAACCATAATAACTATTTAAAAATCCATTCATATCCTGAACAACCGGTAGTACCACCAAATGAATCAAAATTAAGATTTATCCATTCGACATCCCGATTACCTACTATTGATATCGCAGTACAAAAGGGAGATATCGTTTTCTCCCAACTAAAACCAAAAACTGCTTCCAATTTTCTCGGCCTGTATCCAATGACTGTATTATTGGAAATAAGAAAGGCAGAAAGTAAAGAAGTAATAGCCACGTTACCAGCAATATCTCTAGAACAGAATAAAGGATATACAGCATTTTTATTGGATACTGATGATAAAGATAATCCTTTTGAAATGGTAATCTTCTCCTTATAAAAAGTACAAATCACTCTTTTAGAGGATTTGTACTAAGTAGAGAAATTATTCTGTC
This sequence comes from Niallia sp., assembly GCA_035556015.1. Taxonomy (GTDB): domain Bacteria; phylum Bacillota; class Bacilli; order Bacillales; family Cytobacillaceae; genus Niallia. Next base: position 1,954 of record DATMFU010000218.1, read on the forward strand.
GGTAACAATAGATTGAATTGAATACGATTTTCTTCTAAATTAAACTCTTGAACTTCCATCTTCAATCCATTATCTATGTTCATTTCTGTCAAATAAACATATATCTGTTCATTATTAGGCTCTATATCTACCCATGTAGGAAAATCATAGTGTGTTGCAATAAAATTCATAATATAAGAAACCGGTAATGGTAATTGTCCAATACTTATTTCTTTCTGTTTTAATAACAAATCTCCACTTTCAAGGGCGAAAGGTTCGAACGTTAATTTCATTTGAATATTGGTATTAAAAATCGGTAATGTTCCAATTAACTCTACCTCATCTGTAAGGTTCACCTCATAATGGATAGAACCTGTAAGCCCTTCTTTTTGTAAATAATAATTTATTAGTTTTGTTAAGTCCTCTTTTTTAGTTGTCACTTCAAAAGGGACTTCTTCTCTATCTATTACCGTTTGGCTTTTCCTTTCATCAACTGGCTTTAATACCTGAATACCTAATACTAGGATACCTAATACTAGTAATCCAGCTA
>DATMFU010000219.1:0-8756 GCA_035556015.1 Niallia sp.
TCCATTCATTCACTTTTTGAAAAATCGTTTGATTGAGTCAGAGACATAAAGCTCTGGCTCGATTTTTATATTAGTAAAGGACGTGCTGTACTAAAGGCAGCTTTGGTAAAAGAAGAATTAAATAAATTTTATTACTGAGACGCTGGTTCAGTTATTCCATTAAAGGGCGCTATCCTTGAATTGGTATGCTCGCCTTATAGTAGACACGTTTTAAAAAGCGCATTAATCTGTCTATTATTAAGGGGAGCATACCATAATAAGGATCAGTGCTTTTTTCATTTTAGGGCTAGAGTGTGAAGGAATGTACTTAAAGTAATGAAGCAGTTTAGTGCAAGAAGGTATATACGATAAGAATGAAGAAATAAATTTATATAGATAATCGAATTAGGGAGGAAATAAGTGAAAAGATTTATATTAATTGTAATTATATTTTTGGCTGCTATTAGTATTATTGGTTGTTCAAAGAGTGGGGCTTACGGGTCAGAGGAAGCGATTAAAAGAGGCGATGTTGTTTACCAAAATGAAGTTGTAAATTTAGAAAGGTTTGAGCAGTTCTTAATTAATTTATCTAACAAAAAAGAAGACACCATACGAGTTACAGGCTATACTCACGAAGGAGACCCTATTTTTCAAGATTTACAATTTGATGGAGAAGTTATTCATTATACTTATGATAATTCAAATGATGAATATGCTGGAAAAGATAAAGGTAAAGAGACCGATGTTTGCAAAGAAGTAATTGAAAAAGAAAATACACAAGGCGAAATCGAATATTTAATAAGTGGTTGTTCCAAGAATCTTGAACGCAATTTAATTAGGATTGAGAAAAAACACTAAAGTAAATGACAGCACTTTAAAAAATCTTTGCTTTGTGAAGTTTTACACTTAAAGTAACGGGTGCAATTCTTGAATAACATAGGTGGAAAATGATCAAATTTATGTGGTGTAGAACGTTGGGTTGACGAAACAAACACAAGGTCTTTCGCTTTTGTGCTAATAATTTCTTCTTTCGTCTTGTCTGAAGCAGGGCACTCTTCTGAAACGATGAAGCGAGTTCCAACATAAACCCCTTCAGCACCAAGGGCAAATGAAGCTCTCACACCACGAATATCATTTATCCCACATGTGGGAATTACTAGGATTTCCACCGAATCGAAAATTGTGGGCACGATTGAAAACGTTCCTATTTGGTTTTGTGGTATCCAGCCGCCTTCATCATAACCCGTTGCAATTATGATATCCGCACCTGCCTTTTCAGCCATTCTTGCAGCATCGGGTGTAGGGGTTAATTCTCGGTGAATTAACATAGCATTATTATCTTTAATTTTAGGCTTTACCAATTTTATTTTAACGATTAGGCGCATCCTTTTTAAAAAACTTATTGGCTAGGTACACTTTTTTATCTTTTTCCGTTTTTATTTTAATGAGAGCTCAATAAGCCTACCTACATTATATGGCCCATTTGTTGAAGAAGAAGAATAACGTTCTCCTATTGTCTATAACTTTTTATAAACATCTGTGTAAGCCACTTTCAGTTGTTCTCTTAATTGCTTTGTTTTCATGTTCTAAATTCTTATTTTTCCTTTTATGTTAATCCGATAAGTGCATCCTTGATGTTTTCATTCATTTTTCGCTTTGCTTGTTTCGGTGTAGGTACTTGTGATTGTTGCTCAAGAAAAATTGTATTTGCAGAATAATCATTCGTATAAAAAAAACGTTTTTTTGAATTGACTGAATTTTATAATCACAGTATACTTGGTATACCACATACCAAGGGGAAAAATGGAAAAGATAAGGTATAGCTTTTGAGGCAATTAAGAAAGCCAGATTGTAAAATTCATTATTGACTGAATTTTACAATCTAATTGGTATACCACATACCAGGGGGTGAACAATAAAAAAATAGAAACAGGTAAGGCTTTAAAGGATATAGCAGATATAAAAAAATACTCTACTCTATTTTGAATTGATTGAATTTTACAATTACAATATACTTGGTATACCACATACCAGAGGGTTGCAATGAAAAAAATAGAGACAGGTAAAGCTTTAAAAGATATAGCAGATATAAAAAAATACTCTACTCTATTTTGAATTGATTGAATTTTACAATTGCAGTATACTTGGTATACCACATACCAGGAGGTTACAATGAAAAAAATAGAGACAGGTAAGGCTTTAAGAGATATAGCTTTTGAGGCAATTAAGAAAGCCATTTTGAATTATGAACTATTGCCGGGTCAAGCAATATATGAAAGAGACCTAAGTGAAAAGTTAGGGATAAGTAGAACTCCTATAAGAGAATCTCTGTCGTTGTTAGAAAGAGAAAAATGGATAATTTCAAAGCCACGGGTTGGTACGTTTATTAATGAAATTACAGAAGAAAATGTAAAGGAAGTAATGGAAATACGGATGATTTTTGACCGTTTCTCACTTGAAAAAATATGTGGAAATATTACGTTAGAACAAATAAAAACATTAGAAGGTTACATTGAGGAACAAGAAAAAAATAAAACAAATCAGCAAAAATTTATTGAATTAGATCGGGAGTTCCATTCTCAAATCGTATTATTTGCTAAAAATGAGCGATTAGAAAAATGGTTTGAGGAAATTGGTGATCAAATAAGATGGTTTGGGTTAAAAGCAATAACTAAAAAGTCACGCATTGAAGAAACAATTTCCGAACATAAAGAAATTATAAAAGCTTTAAAATCACAAGATATAAATCAACTTCTGATAGCTTCAAATATCCATGTGGGAAATACAAGAAATGAAATTATTAACCAATTGAGGAGGAATTAAAATGAAGAAAGTGATTAATTTACATCTTTCCAATGGAGAGGTTAAAAAACATGAAATTGATATTAAAAAAGTAATTGTTGTTGGGTATGGGGGAAGAAATATAAAAAAAATCCAAGAACACATAGATGAATTAAACGAATTAGGAATTGCACCCCCACCTAATGTACCTATGATATATCCACAAAAAATAGAACAACTGAATTTTTCTAATGAATGTCATAGTAGCAAAAATTCTTCTGGTGAAGCAGAATATGTGTTATTCCATGATGGAAAGGAATGGTTAGTTACCCTTGGAAGTGATCATACGGATCGAGAAGTAGAAAAAGAAGATATTTTGAAGTCTAAATTAATATGTGATAAACCTATTGCATCTGATTTTTGGAAATTAGAGGATTTAAAAGAAGACTGGGATAATATTATTTTACGTTCCTATGTTACTTCGAATGGGGAAAAATATTTATATCAAGAAGACACTTTAGAAGCACTTTTAGAGGTTGATGTTTTATTGGGGAAACTGGATAAATTAGGGGAAAAGGATTTAGAAAACACTGTAATTTATTCAGGTACTGTACCTACAAAAAATGGATTTATTTTTGGTGAAAAATTTGAATATGAAATTGAACAACCGAAGTTAAACAGAAAAATTAAACATCATTATTCCATTGTAAATTAAGGGGGAATTTTTTTGAAAAATAATTCAATGACCCAGCGTAATTTGTACACTTCAGATACTTCTTCAGCACCTAAAAAGAAACCGACAAAAGTTAGATGGGGACTAGCATTCTTTTTCTTTATCATCGGTGTAATCGCTTACATGGATAGATCGAATATTTCAATAATTGCAAAACCAATGATGGATGATTTAGGCTTAGATAAAGTTCAATTTGGGATGCTTGCATCATTATTCTCATTAGGTTATGCGTTAATACAAATTCCAGCAGGACTTTTGGCAGAAAAATTTGGTCCAAGAAAAATGATTACTTTTGCTCTAATATGGTGGTCGGTATTTACGGGTTTGACTGGTTTAGTTAAATCTCATGGTTTGTTATTTGCGGTGAGATTCTTATTTGGAATAGGTGAAGGGCCGATGTTTCCAGCTAATGCCGTATTTAATACAAACTGGTTTAGAAGAGACGAAAAGGCTAGAGCATCTAGTGCTTTATTGGCAGGTTCCTATTTTGGACCAGTTATAGCCCCTATCGTTACGGTTTATATCTATCAATATTTTGGCTGGCAAGCAGTATTTTATATTTTTGGGTTGATAGGAATAATCATTGCGGGTGTATGGTGGGTTATCGCTAGAGATTATCCTGAAATTCACAAACTAGTGAATGAACAAGAAAAAGAATATATATTAGAAGGCAGAGAAATTATTAATACCTCTAAAGCTAGAGCACCATGGAATACATTTTTGAAAAGCTATAGATTCTGGGCATTAGGCCTGCAATATTTTGTTGTTTTATATATTATTACGTTCTTTTTAGTTTGGTTACCCACATACCTACTAGAAGATAGAGGATTTTCATTAACTAAAATGGGATTTGCCGCCAGCCTACCATGGTTAGCAATATTAATAACTGTAATGACGGGTGGTATGCTTTCTGACCGTTTAGTACGTAAAGGTTTTTCAAAACAAATTTCTAGATCTTCTTTAGCTATCTTAGGTCTAATCGTATTTATTATTTCAATGTACCTGGCTATTATGACTGTATCGCCATATCTGAATGTTTTATGGTTATCAATATGCTTAGGTTCACTAGGTTTCACAGTAGTATGTTCCTGGGCTTCTGCTACAGATTTAGGCAGAAACTTTTCCGGTTCCGTTTCGGGTTGGATGAACTTGTGGGGAAATCTAGGAGCATTTGTATCACCGTTGTTATGTGGTTGGTTAGCAGAGAAATTTGGATGGAATATCACGTTAGGACTAACTATAATCCCTGTATTCATTGCAGCTATCTTATGGTTGTTTGTGAAACCTGATAATTCATTATTAAATACAATTGAGGAGTGACCAATGTGAATTATTTAGTATTTCAAATGGATTTGGAAATTGGAAAGCCAGAAGAGAATAGGAGAATCATTGAGAGCTGGTTAGAAGCAAATTACAGTGAGGATTTAGATATTGTAGTACTTCCTGAAATGTGGTCTACTGGATATGCGTTGGAAGAATTGAGAGAAATCTGTAAAGCGGATGGTTATCAATCCATTGAATTTTTACAATCACTGGCTAAGAAATTTAATGTAAACCTGGTAGGGGGCTCGATTGCCGTATTAGAAGGTAAAGATATCTTTAATCGTGCGGTTATAGTAAATCGAATGGGTGAGATTGTTCATACATATGACAAGATGCACCTTGTTCCGATGTTAGATGAGCCAAAGTTTTTAACGGGTGGTCTTAATCAAGTTGAAGTATTTGAACTTGAAGGTGTGAAGATGGGGGTTATTATTTGTTACGATTTACGATTCCCTGAAATTATTCGTGATTTAGCATTACAAGGTATTCAAGTGTTACATATCGTAGCAGAATGGCCGCTCGCAAGGGAAACACATTGGAATACGTTACTTCGTGCGCGTGCAATTGAAAACCAAATGTATGTTGTTGCATCAAATGTGACGGGGACGAAGTTAGGAGTGGAATTCGCAGGTTGCTCACAAATTGTCAATCCTTGGGGAGACATCGTTCAGAAATTAGATCAAGAAGTTGGTGAATTAAAGGCAACTTTAGATTTAGAGAAAGTACCGCAAATTAGAAAAGAAGTTCCCATATTCGATTCCAGAGTACCGGAAAAGTATAGAAAATTATAAAGTAGATGCTACTTCAGAGATGACAATCTTTGAAGTAGCTTTTTAGGTTTTAATACAATTCTAATTTTGGTGCTGGTGCAAAAAACCTAAGGATTTGCAAGTAATCTCTAAATCATAGACATACTGATACTATTACTCTAAAAAAGGAGCGTGATCAGTGTGGAAAATGAATTTTTATTCAAATACAACAATACAAGAAGTCAATCAGCACCAATACCCTCATTTTACTGCCTAAATTGTGGGTATGTGAGAAAATTGGAATATCAAATAATCCGTCCTAAGATTGTTGAAGAACCGCTACCCGATAGTTAAGTATTTTTCATAATCCCAATAAGAAGTGTAATACATTCTGAAACATTCGCACCCTTTTGAATAAAAAACACCTTCGCCCGTAATTGGTAGTTATACGGATCTTTTGACTTTCAAATGTTTTAACGTTAAAATAGTAGTAATTTAAATGAACGTGATTCTCCAAAGGGGAGTAGCTTTAATAACAAAGTCGTCATTCCGGGATGAAAGTCCCCGGCTTTGTTGGCAATGTCAATTGCTAGCGAGACCTTTACCAGTATAGTTGGTAAAGGTCTCTTTTTATGTTTAAAGACCTTTACTACAGTAGTAAAGGTCTTTTCACTTTCGGGAACGTTTATTAATTTATAGTTTTAAAAAACATTTTGATAGATAGGAGTGAAGTATATTGTTTAGAAAACGTAAAGAGGCTATGTCTTTCCCACCTCATGTAACTATGTGGGTAATTACTGGCCTGTTATTTTCTACTATTTGTTTATACATGTTTATTAGTTTATCAACGGATCTTATAGAAAAAAAGCAATTTCTATTTGATAAGAACGTTATTGATACTATCAGATCTTATGCTTCACCAGCAATGGACGGATTTATGCTGTTTATGACGGAAATGGGCTCCAAGTTTATGCTTGGTCTTCTTCTCGTAATTAGTATGACTTGGCTATTCGTGAAACGTAAAGATGTCTGGGGAATGCGATTGTACTTCATTACTGTAGCAGGCGGAGGTCTATTAAATCTTTTGTTAAAGAACTTTTTTGAGAGAGAACGTCCCAACATCAATCGAATCATAGAGGCGGATGGATTCAGTTTTCCAAGTGGGCATTCCATGGGCAGTATGACTTATTACGGGTTTTTAGGCTATTTAGTTTTGCGAAGTAAACGAAAACCTCTTTCAAAGTTAGGATTGGGAATTTTGCTTTGTCTCGTTATTTTACTAATTGGTATCAGTCGTATTTACCTGGGAGTGCATTATCCTTCTGATGTGCTGGCAGGATTTATAGCTGGAGGTGTTTGGCTAGTGACATGTATTTCTTTACTAGAAATCATCTATTTATATAAAGAAAATAGACATAAACTTACTAAAAGAATAAATGAGAAAACGGAAATATCTCAATTAGATAACTGATGAAATGAACGATTTTAAATGTACAAGGTGTAGGCAAAATGTAGGCAGTAGGAAAACTTAGCAGATTACACAAGATATTTAGACTATCGATTATATAAGCATTTGAAGTGGTAGATAAGCTACAATAGCAAGTAACGATAAACCTTCAAAGGAGAGAATAATCATGAAAGAGGATTGGATATTTGCTGATAAAGATTTATCAAAAATCTCGATTTCATCAAACCCAAACAACGAGCCTGTTTCGATTCATGGATCCTCTGATCATTTAAGGTGTATTGGTATAGGGACAGATGCAGCTGTATTTCAATCCCTTGAAAATCCAGCCTATGCATTTAAAATGTATGCGGATGATAAAATCGCTAAAATCCAAATAGAAAAGAAAGTCTATGAATCATTAGGTTCCTCCCCCTATTTTTCAACATGTTTTGGTTTCAAAGATAATTACCTTGTTCTAAGTTTCGAGGAAGGCATCACTTTATATGATTGTTTACTTCAAGGTATTCCGGTTCCAGAACAGATTATTAAAGATGTTGACCATGCAAGGGAGTATGCGCGTCAAAAAGGATTAAATCCTCGTGACATCCATTTGAAAAATGTTTTTCTACAAAATGGGAGGGCAAAAATAATTGATGTTTCCGAATATGTTCAACCCGGAAATGATTTAAGATGGGAGCATTTAAAAAAAGCATATTATCAGTATTACCATTTAATTGAGGGGAAACCAATTCCACTCAGATTAATGGAAACGATTCGTAAAAGATATAATCAGAGGAATAATTATTCTGCCCTTATTGAAGAGTTTATAGGTAATAAATTTCTTGCGAAATTTTGGAAATAAGAGGGTTCATTTTTTATATAAACCTTCTACAAAGATACAAATTTGGCATTTTGTATATCGTTACTAACGTTGATTACAGTGGAAAACATACTGTATATAAGGGTGCTCTAGTAAAAGAAGAAATAATTGATTTTATGATTGGGATTATATTTTAGCTATTCCATTATAAGGGGCGTTTCTGGAACACGGAAACGCTCTTTTCTTTTTCAAGTAACCAGTTCAAAAGTCTAAAGTTTTGTGTCACTCGTCAGGAAAAGGGGGAGAGTGGTTAAAATATAAACTTTAAATCACTTATACTATTCGTATAATATCAGTTTTACGAATGATATTGTATCTTACGGATAGTATGTTCTAAATAATAATAAGAGTTGACGAGTGAAACAAGAGCTTATACACTCTTGTACTACAGCTCTAGTTATATAAAAGCTCATATATTCTAGTCTTGAATAGGTACGTATTTGTCTTAATAGATATTATAAGGCCAAAGCTCTCCTTCAAAAAGTATTGGTTTTCTATTTTTTGAAGGAAAGCTTTATTATCGAAATAGAAAAATAGTTCTTCTTTATTTCATTAAAGGGCCAAATTCTTTTTCTCTGACAATTGGAATGACCTTTTCACCAAACGCTCTTAGGTCTTCTTCGTAGTGAAGAAACCCTGTAAGTACGATGTCAACGCCGACTTTTTTTAGTTCGATGATGAGGTCCACCACTTGTTCAGCTTAGCGTTTCCAACTGCTCGTAAAATTCTTTTAGGAAAATATCAGGAGCTTCCTAACATTTCAAAACTTTTCAATATAGTAGTAGTGTGTGTTAAAAGAAACAACGCTCATTGACAACTGAATAGCAGCCTAAAAAATTTATTCTATAGGAGTCTATATACCTC
>DATMFU010000220.1:0-4345 GCA_035556015.1 Niallia sp.
AATAGGGCTTGTTCTTTTTGGGTTAATACTCTCTTCGTCATACTAGTTCCGCTCCAACATCTTTTTTCTCATTATAAACAAAAGTACCCTATAAGAAGGACTTTTTTCAAAGTGTCCATCTTATAGGGTACATTTTAAAGATATTGAAGCTCTCATTATACATTTAAAAGAAAATATTAAAATAGTGAGCATTAATACAAGACTTCGCGCCTTAAAAGCATTTTATAATTATTTATCTAACAATAAATTGATATCAAAGAATCCAATGAAGAATATTAAACAGCTAAGAGATCGCCAAAAAATTATTGAAACATTGGATGATGAGGAAATTGTAAGCATAGCAAAATACATTAGAAGTCAAAAAAGCTTTGTAGGAATAAGAGATTATACTATTTTTCTTTTACTTCTTGATACTGGTATAAGGCTATCTGAATTAATTGGAATTGAAATTGAAGATGTAAGAAAGAGTAGTGTATTTATTAGAAGAACAAAGAATTTAAAGGAACGAACGGTTTATCCAACTTTTAAGACTCTAGATGCTATTTCTCAATACATGAAACTTAGAGGGAGCTTAAATCATAATTCTTTATTTATAAATGTAGATGATGAACCATTACAGAGTAGAAGTGTGCAAGGGAGATTTGCTTTCTATAAAAATGTATTGGGTATAGATAAACAATTTAGTCCACATATATTGAGACACACTTATGCTAAGCGAGCAATTATGAACGGAATGGATGCATTTTCATTAGCTGCCCTATTAGGTCATAGCGATTTAACAGTAACAAAAAGATATGTTTCTTTATGGGGAAATGATTTAGAAGAAAAGGCTAAAAGGTATAGTACAATCAATAAATTGAATATATGATTTGAAGATTTACAAACGCATGTTCGTTTTATATAATTAAAATATACTTTAACGCGGTAGTGAGTTGAAGTATTAACTTAAAATAAAAACCTTATCCATAATAGAGCTGGCACTCTAGGACAAGGTAACTTAATTCACAAGGAATTCTTATATCTCATTATAAGATATGTGTCCTTGTATTTCAAGGAGAGCAGAATGATGTTATTAAATTGCAAAAATGAACAATTAGTTAAGTTTAGTAAGGGAACTTACAATAAACAGGTATTTATTCAAGAGGTCAAAGATCGTTGGGAACTTACTGATAAACAAATTCGTATGACATTTCTTATTGCTGATTTAGCAGAGAATGCAGAAGGAGTATTTAGCATAGCTCACTCTACTTTTGTAAATATGTTTGAGCAAAGATTTAAAATGAAAATTAGTTTATCTACTGTTCGTCGTTTCTTTGAGTTACTTTCGAAGCTTGAGTTATTATCTATTCATGCAGCTAAAAGAAGAAACAATCAACAATCGGCCAATATATATATAGTTGAACTACAAATTGAAGATGAGCAACTAGATGAGCAGGCATATGAACAAGTGACTGAACAAGCATCTGGGCAACATAATATTGCTTTAAAAAATACTTTAAACAAAGACTCTAATATACCTTTAAATAATTGCAATTGTAATTACAAGGAATCCGAAATTAATAAATTTAGAGTCTTATTGAAAGAAGCATGTAATGAATTTTATACAACATTTGCAACTGGTAGATATTCTAAAAAACAGTGGAATACATTAATCGACAAATTTGTTAATGATTCAATAGATAGAAAGTATTATGAAACAGTTATTCAGCACAGGATAAAGGGATTTGCTTATAAATGTCTAGAAAAAATCGCTGATAACACGGACTACAAGAATTCGGATGACTTTAAAGCATATCAAGAATCAATGTTTGAACTTGCTAACAGTCCAATTACTAATCATCAAGGTTCTAACCCATTATTTTACGATTGGCTCAATTCTTAGATAGCCCTCAGAATGCTTAAATTGAGTTATTTGGGCTTTTAAATATAAAGTCAAGTAAATCTATTACAAGTTTATTATTCTAAAATTAACCACGATAAAGTTCTATTATAGAAATAAGAATTAAAATGACTACATACAATGTAAGTGAGGAATCTAAAAAACTAATCGAACGAATTTATAAAAAAGTTATTAATCTTGAAGAAAATTATAATGAGTTTCATACCGAAATTAAAGAACAAAAGTAGGATAATTTTTGCAAAAAACATTTTATTTCAATTACTTTTCCTATTATCCAGATATAGATGTGAACGAATTTTGGTCAATTTAGGAAATTAGTTGATTATTGAATGATGAATATCTATGAAGGGGAAGATGAGCCCTTGAGGGCGATGTCTGACCCAAGTGCTTCAGCTGAGGAGCGCCTTGTCGCGACGAAGTGAAGTGCTTAATTTGAGTCAAAAATCTAATATATATCTTATTAGAGTCTGTATTAAAAAATTGACCTAGATGGACAATAGTTGAACATTATTAATATATCAATGTTCAAAAAATGACCTCCTAGTTTTAACTAAATAGTTGAAGTTGTCGTTTACAAGTTCATTCTTTTAGATATAAAAATAATGTTTAAATTTATATCTAAATAGGAGTTTTCAAATATGAAAAATATGAACTGCAACACCGGAATTAATACCGAACAATTTCTACTAACAGCTAGGAAGTCAAAGAATGGGAAACTTAAAACAATAACTATTCCTTTGGAGACTATTGATACTGTTTTATTAGATTTTAATTCAATTGGAATCATTTATGACAATGGTCAAATGCTTTCAACACAAGTTAATAAAAAAGGAGCCGAACGACTCTATAATCTATTGACATATCTAATAGTTTCAGCAAAGGAGAAGTATAACAATGAGACGCGAACTGTTATTGAACGATAATCAATTAAATGAAATGAAAAATAAGTTTTATGCAATATTAGCTGAAATGGGTATTGGTAAAACTCACTCAATAAAAACTGTCGCTCTTCCATGGGCATTTGAAAAGAGTATGAGAATCTTAATACTCACTCACAGAACAACTTTAAAGGTTCAAACAGAAAATGAAACTCAAGAGTTAAGAGAAAAGTATCATTCATTATTTCGAGGAAATACTGTTGAAATTGTAAACTATCAAAAAATTGTTCATGATTATATGAACGATAAAAAAGAAGAATGGTTAAATAAATATGATATGGTATTCTTCGATGAAGCACATTGTATTGTTACTGATAGTTGGAATGGATCGACTGATTATATTGTTCAATTTCTTGAAGAAATTAATGTTCCTAGGGTTTTAGTTACGGGAACACCAAAATATTTGATGCCTTTAATTGAAAAATGGAAAGCGGAAATTTTAAGAACAATTGATGTAACTAATACAGATATTGAACAAATTCGCTTTTATCAAAAGCAAGAAACTTTCATTAAAGAACTTAAAATCAGTGTATCAGATTCATGTAAAGTATTAGCTTTCGTTAATGGTAGTAGTAATAGAATTCTGGATTTATCAACGAAACTTGGAGCTTCTTTTATCTGTTCGAAATCAAACATCCTTTATCCTTTTGCAGATAAAGAAATAATAAGCGAAATTGAAAATAATGAAGTTAATTTATCTACTAATCTAATTTGTGCTACATCAGTTTGGAATGAAGGAATAAATATAAAAGACCCACAATTTAAAGCTGTTGCTTCATTCTTTCCTAGAAGAGTTGATGATGTATATCAACAATTTGCAAGAGCAAGAGAATCGAATATTGCTGGATGTGTATTGGTTCCTACTAATCAAATGCTTTCTGGAATAATGATGAAGAATAATGAAGAACTTGAAAAAAATGATTTATCTTTCACTAGACGGATTTTTTTAAATGAGCATAATAAAGAAATTAGAGAAATATTATCATGTAACGGTGGATTTAAAGAATACTTCATGAGAAGATACCCAACTATTCAATGTATTGATGTTGATGAAATTAATTATGATAATAAGATTTGTGATTTTCTGGATTCTTTAGTTGGAACTAAATTATTTAAAGAAGAAGATTTAAGTCAAATTTCTAATACAGACCTTAATAAGATAACTATTAAAAATATGACTCAAGAAGAGTTTATTGAAACGATGATTGAAGAATTCAGAATTCGTGGTAATCAGGGTCAAAAGAACATTAAGATGACTGTTATTAAAAAATGGTTAGATGAAAAAAATTATAATTATAAATTGGAACCAAATAGAGATCGTTCTAGAAAATCTCCAACTTATGGTAAGAGCTTTTGGATAATTGAAAAATTGATTGATAAAGATTAGGCGACTATTGTCGCTTTTTATGAACTCATTTACGTTTCTGAACGGACGATATAAGTATTAAGTAGCGAAATTTAATTGAAAATAATTTGGGAAAATATGTAAAAACATCTAATATTACGT
>DATMFU010000221.1:0-5112 GCA_035556015.1 Niallia sp.
TAACCTGCTCTACATTACTTACAGTAAAGTTTTCATGAACAGAACAGTGTCCCTTCCAAAGGATTACTTTGATTTCCTCGATTGGTCCTTCATATACTAGTTCATTTTTAATAGGATCCCAGATTGCCATTTTATCAAGTGATACTCCTAAGTTATAAGCAGTATTTCTACCTAAATGCTGATCTGGTAGGAATAATAATCGCTCTTTTTGTGTAAATGCCCAACTTACCATTTTTTCTGCATTGGAAGAGGTTACTGTAGCCCCACCATTTTCTCCGACAAATGCTTTAATAGCTGCAGTGGAGTTCACATAGGTGAGAGGAATAATCGTATCCCCAAATAGCTCTTGCAGTTTAATCCAAGCTCGATTTGTTTGGTAAATATCAGCCATATCGGCCATCGAACAGCCTGCTCTTGTATCTGGTAAATATACTTTTTGATTTTGTGTTGTGAGAATATCAGCTGTTTCTGCCATAAAATGAACACCACAAAAAACAATGTACTCTGCATCCTTGTTCTCTGCAGCAACTTGAGCTAGTTTTAGGCTATCGCCCGTAGCATCTGAAAATTGAATGACTTCATCCTTTTGATAATGATGTCCTGGTATGAATAGTTTCTTTCCAAGCTTTTGTTTCATATAATAGGCTCGTTGTTCTAACTCTTCCGCAGACATATTTACGTATTTTTCTGGAATAGTGGTATCTTGATGTACCCCTTCTAAAATATTCATTTCCCTCTCCCCCTGTATTTTAAAGAATGCTCACCTTTACACTAATATCTAAAGCTTTTACCGAATGTGTTAAAAATCCTAATGATAGGTAATCCACTCCACAGTCCCGATAAGATGCTAAGTTTTCCAATGTAATACCACCAGATGCTTCTGTTGTTACTGTTTCTGGAACATGGACAATCCACTCTACAATTTCTTCTGGTGTCCGATTATCAAACATAATGACATCAGCACCTGCAGCAAGCGCTTCTAGCATTTGCTCTTTTGTTTCCGTTTCCACTTCTACCTTTACCATATGGCCTATATTTTCTTTCACCGCTTTAACGGCTTTAGCTATGGAACCAGCAAAAGCAATATGATTATCTTTTATCATGACAGCATCATATAAGCCAAAACGGTGATTATAGCCACCACCAACAGTAACTGCATATTTTTCTAGCATTCTCAATCCTGGCGTCGTTTTTCTTGTATCACAGATTTTTGTATACGTACTATTTAAAGTATCTACCGCTTGGCGAGTGTTTGTTGCAATACCACTCATTCGTTGTATTAAATTAAGAATGACTCTTTCTCCTTTTAAAAGATCTCGAATATTTCCCTTTGCCGTTGCAAGTTTTTGCCCATTTTCCACTCTGACACCATCCTGGACAACAAGATCTACTTGGATAGAAGGATTTAAAACTTGAAATCCTACTCTTATTATTTCCTCTCCACAAAATAACCCATTATCTTTGGAAAGAAACACTATTTCTCCTTGTTGCTCTTTTGGAAAAATTGAATCTGTTGTTATATCTTTTTCGCCAATATCTTCCATAAAAAAGGTCTCAAGTAATTTCTGCAATTTTAATTGGTTCATGGTGTGTCTCCTTTGAAAAGTATCGTTTATGTCTAATTTTACTTTTCCTCCAACTTTCTTGTTCTTCTGGATAATCTGCGCGATAATGGCCGCCTCTACTTTCTAGACGATCTATTGCTGATTTGGTAATTAGCCAGGAAGTAACTAACATAAAGTACATTTCCATTTCTTTTGGACTACTATACTCAGTCGGAACTTCAAATGTCTCTGTTATACCAAACTCTTCTAGCCAGTAAAGTTGTTTCCGTAATTTTGTCTCATGACGTACAATCCCGACATTCTCCATCATTTGGTTTTGTAATTCTTCTAATGATGGGAAATTAGATTGCGATATATATTTTCTTTTTTGACTAATTACATTTAATTGATAGGGAGCAAAGATATCTACCAACTTCTTCTTTTTTAATAAATTGGCAAGTTTATTCCCCATATATAACCCTTCTAGCAAGGAATTACTTGCTAATCGGTTAGCTCCATGTAAACCGGTACAGCTTACTTCCCCTATTGCGTATAGATTTTCAACAGATGTTCTTCCATAAAGATCTACCTCAATACCACCCATTAGAAAATGACATCCTGGTGCAACAGGGAGTTTTCCTTTTTCAATATCTATCCCATTTTCTCTACACAGTTTCGTAATAGATGGGAATCTTTTTTCAAAATCTGGTATCGCAGTAATATCTAAGTAGACATTCTCCCCTTGCTTGAGATATTGATATATTTCTTGAGATACAATATGACGGGGAGCTAAATCTTTAAAAGGATGAACCTTCTCCATAATGTAGGTTCCCTTTTCACTAACTAGTCTTCCTCCTTCTCCCCTTACTGCTTCTGACACAAGTCCAACGGTTGTTCCATTCACATAAAGCAAAGTAGGGTGAAACTGAACAAACTCCATGTCCGTGATTGTAGCACCAGCTAAATATGCTAACGCAATACCATCCCCGGTTACAGATGATGCATTGGAAGAATAGCTATATAATTTTCCACATCCTCCTGTGGCAAGGACCGTATGATTACCATAAATAGTTATACTTTTACCATTCTCATTTTTTGCTTTTACGCCATAGCAAGTATTAGTACTAGTATTTACCAATAATTCATAGACAAAAACATTTTCCACAATCTTTATGTGCCTGTTTAATTCATGAAAAAAACCGATGATTCTTTTCCCTGTTGCGTCTCCACCACTATGAACAATCCGATTATCCGAATGAGCTCCTTCCATTCCTAATAAAAGTTCTCCTTTTGAATTTTCATCAAAAGAACAACCAGAATTTCGAAGATCTTGAATCAGTTTGGGAGCAGCTTTTGTTATTTCATCTACTACATCCACTTTGTTATGGTATCTTCCCGCCTCTAATGTATCTGCTGCATGTTTTATGTAATTATCGTCTCTCCCCAAACTTGCAGCGATTCCTCCTTGTGCCAAATAAGAATTACTATTTGTCGCAGAGGACTTTGTGAGAACAATCACATTTAAATGATTTGCAAGTTTATTTGCTAATTGTAACCCTGCAATTCCACCACCAATAATTAATACATCTGCATGCATTTTTCACCCTCCTGTTTTACAGGTGTCTTGACACTTATATTTACATAGATTTAAACTTATGACAAGTGTTTTATTTTATTTTTATATTTTGCTAGATTAAATGAAATAAATTTTATTAAACAGCAAACGGAGTGAATGACTTGAAATATTTAGATCATGCTTCAACCACACCTCTTGATGAAGATGCGGCTAAAATGTTTATAGAGATTTCTACGAAATATTATGCTAATGCTAGTAGTTTGCACGACATGGGAGATTCAGCTAGAAAAATTTTGGAGAACTGCCGAAACGAATGGGGACAGTTACTAACCGTTGATAAAAGTGGCATTTATTTTACAAGCGGGGGCTCAGAAAGTAATCATCTTATCCTTCATAGCCTTCTTCTTTCCAAGAAACAAACAAATGGCAAGCATATAATTACTGCCATGGCAGAACATGCTTCTATTCATACGACAATGAATCTACTAGAAAAACAAGGATATGAAATTACTTCTCTTCCTTTACAGGAAAATGGCCTAATCAATCTTAACATGTTAAAAAAAGCAATTCGAAACGATACCGTACTAGTAACGATTCAGCATATTAATTCAGAAATTGGAGCCATTCAACCAATTGAAGAGATTGGGGCGTTATGCAAAAAATCTAGCATACTCTTTCACAGTGATATGGTTCAAAGCATGGGAAAAATAGATATTTCAGAGGTAACGAAATTCGTGGATGCTCTCTCTATTTCTAGTCATAAATTCTATGGACCTAAAGGAGTGGGAATTGCTTATATTAACCCAAGTATATCTTGGTATCCGTATTACCCACATACTAGTCATGAAAATGGCTTTCGTCCCGGCACCGTAAATACAGCCGGAATTGCAAGTATGACAGTAGCTGCTCAAAAAGCATGCTTAAATCAAGGCGAGGAAAAAGAAAGATTGGTTCATTTACGTTCTGTTTTGAAAGAGAGAATGAATCATCCATCTGTTGAAATAGTAGAATGTGAAAACCAGTATCCAGGTATCATTGGTATGTTAGTAAAAGGAATAGAAGGACAATGGTTAATGTTGGAGGCAAATCGCAAAGGCTTTGCTATTTCAACAGGAAGTGCCTGTCAAGTTGGAAAGCAAGCACCTTCTAAAACAATGAAAGCATTAGGATTGTCAGATGGCGCGGCAAAAGAGTTTATACGAATATCATTAGGTAAAGAGAATACGGAAGAAGATATTGTGAAGTTTACTTCTGTATTATTGGAGATACTGGAGAATAGCGGAGTTGTTATGTAGGAGATATTTGTGGGTGTGAGTGATTGAGTTTGCATCAGATGATAGTGGGGTTTTTAAAAAGTGGCTTTTTGTTCTCTTTTATATGCCAATTTCTTTTTTTCCTATAGGTGGGTTATAGTGCAGCTTTCTATAAGCCACTCTCTTTTCTTTTTCTAGCAAAAATAGCTTATAGTTCTTTGCTATTAACCATTCTCATTGCCTTTTCTATCTAAAATGGCTTATAGTTCTTTGCTATTAACCATTCTCATTGCTTTTCCTATCTAAAATGGCTTATAGTTCTTTGCTATTAACCATTCTCTCCTCTTTTCTATCTAAAATAGCTTATAGCTCTCTCCTATTAACCACTTTCTCTACTTTTTCTAGCAAAAATAGATTATAGTTCTTTGCTATAAACCATTCTTTCCTCTTTTTCTATCTAAAATAGCTTATAGCTCTCCTCTATTAACCATTCTCACCAATTTTCCTATCAAATATAGCTTATAGCTCTCTTCTATTAACCATTTTCACTACTTTTCCTATCAAATATAGCTCATAGCTCTCCCCTATTAACCATTCTCACCTCTTTTCCTATCAAATATAGCTTATAGCTACCCCCTATTAACCATTTTCACCTCTTTCCCTATCAAAAACAGCCTATAGCTCTCTCCTATAAGCCACTCCCATAGCTTTCCCATAAAAAAATAGCCTATAGAGCATT
>DATMFU010000222.1:0-2783 GCA_035556015.1 Niallia sp.
TCTGATTATTATAGGAGAATGGAAATAATTTTCTTAAATCGGAAATAGAACTTTTTAGGGAATTGGTAAAATTATTAGTTTCACTGGAACCAGTAGTGATGGAACTAGTTGAATCATGGCTACTAGGAGAAGAATTAGGTAGGGATGTGTCATTATTATTGGATAAACTGGAGTTATCATTAAATGGAGTAATTGCTTGAGTTTCAGTTTCTTTCTCATGGATATTATCTATTTCCACCAAGGCGGACAATTCACTTTCTTCCTGTTTAGCATTTCCTTCCACATGTATGATTGCTTCTTCTGAAACTTGATTTATGTTGGATGGATTAGTTGTAAGAGGGAGTGATTGTACTTCTCTATGTTCCAAAGTATCAATGATTTGGATCTCCTCTTCAGGAGTTTTGGTAGCACTAGACGGAGTATTCACTATAGATAGAACTTCGGTTTCTTCTTTTTCTGCATCTTTTTGTTCTTGAATACTCTCTTCTGTGTGATTCTCATTTTCTATTGATGAATGGTTGTCTGTTTGGTTAGAGTTACTTTCTTCTTTGGTTTCTTCGATTTTCTCTTCCTCATAGACTCCATTATATATTCCAACAATAAAGGATCTTTGTATATAAATTTGGTCATCCTCATTTAAGAGCATGACATAGTCCTCGGTTATCTTGGTTAATAATCCCATAAAAAGTTGATTATTAACGCTTTCGATTGTAATCCAACTATATTTAAATTCGATTAATACATCAAGTAAATGTCTTTTGCTTTCATGAGGTAAAAAGGAGGTTTTGGGGGAGATATTTTTTGCATTCTTTACAATGGCATGTATTTGATTAAAAGAAAAGTAAAAAATTTTATCTTCCCTTTGTACAATAATATGATCCTCTTTTACATCAAGCAAAACTCCATTTACAATTCGTGTACTAGTTAAATATAGTTTAACTTCAAAACCAATTAATTGTTTAAGAGCCTGGGGAAAACTAAGCTCCTTCATGATAGAACCCTCCTCAACCTTTAGGGTATCTCAATAGAGCTTCCTCTATAGGCAATGATTAGTTTCGTAACGATGTTCTAACAACTTAATACTTTTATAGAGAAAGCTCTTTTGAAATACATATCCATTTAGCTGTCTTTGTCTGTGTCTTTCTTATCGTCTTTCTTTTCTTCTTTTTCTTCCTCTTTTTCCGGTTTTTCTACAACATTTCCATAACTAATGTTGTGGATGTGGAATGTAGATAATCTAATAATTTCTTCTCCAGCAACAATTGTTACATAATCACTGTTAATGGCTTCTAAAACTCCTTCAATGCTGTCTTTTCCACCACGATTAATCTTAACCCAATTGTATTCAAGCAAACCAAGTACTCCTGCAAAGGTAGTAGCTACTTTGTATTCAAAAACTTCAGGGATTTCTAGTTCAAATGGAAGACCTTTCTTTGCATTTTCTGTAACACTTTTTATATGGTATAATTTGTAATAAACAACACCATCATTTTCAATTAATAATGTTAGAAAATCGTCTCCGACAGCAAGTAGCTTTCCAACTTTGGAGTTTGGGCCACCTCTATCTATCTTTACTACTTTACCTACTAATGTTTGTAACATCTCTACATTCATTCTCCATTTCCCTCCTATGATGTTTTCCCTGTATGTATATGTGTATAGGAAGGATAACGTACTATTGCAATTGCCTATTTTACTGCGTATTACAATTTTTGGTAAAGGCTCATATATAATTTATTGCTGAATTTTAGGGGGAAATGCCGTTAATAATTAACGGCATTAAGATAGATTTTTCAATTGGTTTGATAAATATCTATTTCTATCTTCGATATAACTAAGAATAAAATCTTTTTCTTTATCAAGACTAGAGAGGTCATTTGTTGTAAAAGGATCTTTGCCTAAATAAGGGCTTAAAGTGTTAAACAAATCATCGATAATAGGAGATTGGATTTCTGCAGTGAATTGATCATTCAATATCTCTTCTACTATTTTCTTATAGGCTTTTCTGAATGTTGGGATATAAAGGAGTCTAGCTGACAATGTATTATAGCCTTCAATCGGCACTGCATCGTATTTGAAAGGTTTTCCATGTCTGTTTCTTCCCCAAGTACCATCACAATCCCATGGTGATATTTCGAATAAATTAGTTGAACTATTGTGATACAACGCATAGTTATGATCAAAACCATCAAAATGCTGTATGCAGACAACTCCAGCTAACCATTTTAGGTATTTGTCGATATCTAATATTTTTGGTATTTGGTCTTCGAACTCAAGGTTTGTTAACGTATTAGTTTTTAGGATTAATTCGGAAAAAAGAAGCCTTCCGTTTCCTGTTTCGTATTTAGGTGTATAGCCTTGAAGTATTTCTGTTTTCGGTTCGTCATCAACTGTTAATAGTGAGAAGTTGGCATCATCATCTGTAGCATAAAAGATACTTCCATCAGCAAGTTTTCTTTTATTTAATAAATATTCATCTATGGATTCTAACTGTAGGTATACTCCTCTGTATTGGCCATTTACAGTTAAGAGTACATGCTGCGTTTGGGGAGAAAGAACACCAATGCTATTGAAGAAATCAAAGGAAAGCTTATTTCGAATGAAGGAGGGATCCTTTGACTCTGCATTTAAATGTATTTCATGGGCTTCTTTTACTGTATGGGGATTTTGAAAAAGGATAGTATATGATTTTTTTGTATGATTTCTAATAGAATGACCACGATAGGCAATCTCGATTATATATTTATTTTTTCCTTCTCTCATAAAGCCAGGGACATAATCTT
>DATMFU010000223.1:0-3954 GCA_035556015.1 Niallia sp.
GAAGAACTTGAAGAGATTGTGAAGACATTTAAGGTGAAAGAATAAAAGTAAACGTAAAAAGCTGTAGTTAAAATTCGGGTCCCCTCGAATTTGACTGCGGCTTTTTGCTTTGGAGAAATGAAACTAATCTTCTAGTTAATCGTATAGTTAATAGAAAATGTTGGAAGTCCTATTATCCTCGAATGGAGAGATTCGTTTGATTAATCAAGAGACGGAAGTATTGATCAAGAGGGAATTAGATCAGGCAAAGAAAGCGAGTATTGTGATTGGGGTTGTGACAAAAGATGAGAAATTTATTACAGGAACCATTTATGATGATCCAGGTAGTGTAGCAGTTGGAGATTTTGTATTTGAAATAGGCTCAACAACTAAAACACTTACGAGTTTGCTATTATCAAAGTTCATTTTAAATAACAAAATCGCGCTTGATGAACCGTTATCCAACTACAAACCTGAGTATAGACGTGCATTAACGTATAATGGAAAAGAAGTAACCTTTCGTCATTTATCCACACATCGATCTCGTTTTCCAAGAGAAGATATGAAAACCATTCGACAACGAATGAAAGAGCATAAAGATGAAAAAGATAATCCTTATAAATATTTTAGCCAGGATGATTTACATCAATTTTTCATTGACTTTGACTTGAAAAAAGAAATTGATCAAAAATGGGGCTATTCGAATATTGGGGTTGGCTTATTAGGGAACATATTAGCTGAAATTGTAGGATTGAGTTATGAAGAAGCCATCAAGAAAGAGATTTTGAATCCTTTTGGAATGAATGATACGTTTATAAATGGAACATCCGAACAATATGAACGTTATATTAAATCCTATAATAAGAAAGAAATTAGAATTCCTCCAATCGAATTGCCAGCAATCAATGGTGCGGGTGCATTAAAAAGCACAATGAATGATATGCTACTTTATCTCGAGTATCAAATGGGGCTTAAAGATAGTCCCTTAAAAGAAGCAATCAATCTTACACATCAAGTCCATGCAAAAACGGGATCTAAACAGTTGGATATGGGACTCGGATGGTTTATCGAGAAGAAAAAGTGGTGTGATGATCCTATTATTCATCACGGTGGAACAACGATGGGGTTTCACACATACTGTGGATTTATAAAGGAAAAACAAGTTGGGATTGTGATTTGCTCAACGATACAGTTAAAAATGTTTAGACTAATTAAAATGCTATTGCATCTTAGTGGAATGGTGAACGAAAATATTGCAGAACAATTATTTAAAAGATTTCTTAATGAGGCGCAAGCTAATCGCTAAAGAAAGGGAGATTCTAAAATGACGAAATCACAAAACAATTTAAGAACTTGCGACAAAGGTCATGATTATTATAAAAGCAGTGACTGCCCAACATGCCCGATTTGTGAAAATATGCGTAAACCTGAAAATGGATTTCTTTCATTACTATCGGCCCCAGCTAGACGAGCATTAGAGAACAATGGAATCACTTCTTTGGAACAGCTTTCAACGTATAGTGAAGGTGAGATTTTGAAATTTCATGGAATGGGTCCCGCATCTATACCCAAACTTAAGAATGCCTTGCAAGAAAATGGATTATCATTTAAAAATTAAGCTTAAAGTTGGGGAGCAGCTTCATAGTGCTTTCTCTCTTGAAAATAAGCAAATAAAAACCCGGAATTTAAATTCCGGGCATGATTCACTTTTGATCTTCCTCCATGACACACTGCCTCGCTTTCGCATTAAATGCTTAAGCTTCTCAGTCTAGATGGTCCTTTTGAGCTATCGATCTTTCCCACTCATCGGGTTAACCCTCCTTAATCACTTAATGAAAAGTGAATATTGACGGTCCTTCAGAGCTAACGACTATTCGCACTCATCGGGTTAACCCTCCTTAATCACTTATTTAGAAGTGAAAATTGATGGTCCTTCTGAGCTAATAATCTCCCACACTCATCAGGTTAACCCTCCTTAATCACTTATTTAAAAGTGAATTATTGACGGTCCTTCTGAGCTAACGATCTTCCACACTCATCGGGTTAACCCTCCTTAGTCACTTGGATTAGAAGTGAAATCTTTAATAGTATAGAGCGATTTGATTTTTTTATACACGTTCATTTAAAAAATCAATTTACTTAGAAAACTTCATCAAACTAAAGGGATTTTGGTGAAATTAATAGAATTTATTGTAAAGTAAAAAATTTCCTCATCCAAATATATCTATCTCCATAAAAAGGAAAGCAAGTGGTTTTATCAATTTGATTTGTAAATGGAGTTTTTTATCATATAGTGCACGTGGCAGAAAAAAGGGGATTTTTTGCAGGTAAAGTATCATTTCGTAGGGGGAATCATAGATGAAAGCTGTAGTAATTAATGAATTTGGTGGGCCCGAAGTGTTAAAGTATATTGAAGTAGAAACGCCAACAATCGAAAGTAACCAAGTTCTTATTCGAGTAGACGCAACAAGTGTGAACTTTGCGGATATTATGACAAGACAAGGGAAATTCCATGCAGCAGGAAAACCGCCAATTATTCCAGGGATGGATGCAACAGGAGTGATTACGGAAGTGGGATCTGAGGTGCAAAACTTAAAAGTGGGACAACGAGTTATTGCTTTCCCTAAGACAGGCTCCTATGCTGAATATATCGTAGCGGATGAAAACCTTGCGTTTGTATTACCTGAAAACGTTGATTATCGTAAGGCAGCAGCGAGCCCACTTGTTTCATTTACATCCTATAAACTGCTAGCAGATGTGGGAAGATTAGTTCAGGGCGAATCGGTTCTGATTCATGCAGCTGCAGGAGGCATTGGAACGACTGCCATTCAGTTGGCAAAAATTTTAGGTGCGAGCCGTGTCATCGGTACGGTTGGTAGTGAGAGCAAGATTTCAACAGCCCTTGAGACAGGAGCTGACGACGTCATCAATTATGAACAGGAAGATTTCGTAGAGAAGGTGAATGAACTGACAGGTGGAAAAGGCGTCGATGTGATTTTAGATTCCATTGGTGGCAAGGTAGCTGAAAAAAGTTTAGACTGCTTAGCGATGTACGGGAGATTAGTTAACTTCGGAAATGCAAGCGGTGAAATAGGCCAAGTTAAAACAGTGGATTTACACTCCAGTTGTCGTGCAGTTCTAGGTTTTAGCTTAGGCACAACAAGAAACAACCGACCTGAATTATTACGTGAAACGGCGGAGCGAGTGTTAGAATATTTAGCAGATGGCCGTTTAGACATCAAAATAGGTAACACCTTCTCAATAGAGGAAGCTTCCGAGGCACATCGTTTAATCGAAAGTCGACAAAGTGTAGGAAAAATCATATTGGAAGTAAATAAATAACAATTTGAAATGATAGGCTCCGTTCCGTTTGCTGGGAAGGGGCCTTTCATTATGCCCGAAAAAATTACCACGCTCTTTCTTCTACGACAAATGTTAAAATAGATGTATCTACTTAAAATTTTTATCGGAAAAATATTAAAAAAAGGAAGTGTTACGTAACGATGGATTTTCAAACGGTGATGCAGGAACTTGAAGCCCTTGGCAAGGAACGAACGAAAAAAATGTACATATCGAACGGCGCACAAGAACCGGTGTTTGGCGTTGCAACGGGTGCGATGAAGCCCATTGCGAAGAAAATTAAAATCAATCAAGCTTTAGCAGAAGAACTTTATGCAACAGGAAATTATGACGCTATGTATTTTGCAGGGGTGATTGCAGATCCAAAAGCGATGACGGAGGCGGATTTTGATCGTTGGATGGAGTCGGCCTATTTTTATATGCTGTCTGACTATGTGGTGGCAGTGACTTTATCAGAGTCGGATATTGCGCAAGAAGTGGCAGATAAATGGATTGAAAGTGGTGATGAACTAAAAATGTCTGCAGGTTGGAGTTGCTACTGTTGGCTACTCGGGAATCGAAAGGACCATGAATTTTCTGAAAGTAAGATTGATACGATGTTGGAAACGGTTAAAA
>DATMFU010000224.1:0-2899 GCA_035556015.1 Niallia sp.
AAGAGTTTTTTAAATGGTTTATTTTATTATATACTGCTGTAAAACATATCGATTTTGATGAACCATATGACGGAATTGTCTATGGTGTAGCTGTTTCGCTAGGTTTTGCAACTGTGGAAAACATCTTATATTTATTAGCTAATGGCGTGCAACATGCTATTGGAAGAGCTTTGTTACCAGTTTCTAGCCATGCTTTGTTTGGTGTAATAATGGGTTATTATTTTGGAAAAGGAAAGTTTTTTGTACCCAGAGGTAAATGGTTGGTAGCTTCTTTAGTTGTTCCCTTTTTTCTGCATGGAGCATATGATTATATTATTACTTTAAAAGAAAATTGGCTAATCATCATCACTCCATTTATGCTATATTTATGGTGGTTAGGATTAAGAAAAGTAAAAAGTGCAAGGGAAATGTCGGTGGAGCAAATAGATAAATATATGAGCATAAATGAAAAAAATATTTAATTGGTTATAATTACCGATTCTTATAAAGGGGATACTTTTCCGTTACATAAAAGGAATATTATAGTATTTAGGTTGTATTCTGAGCAAAGTGCATTAGTCACTTTGCTTTTTTTTGTATAAAAATCCAATTGCTACAGAAAATACTGTTAATGTTAATAATTAATGGGGGTAATAGGCATGAATATTAAGTTTTTACTCGCAAAAATAACGGTCATCTTTTCATTGACTATTGCATTCATTTCAATCCCTTTATATGGAGAAAAGGTAAATGCCTTTTCAAATCAGATTATTCAACATGGGGCAATTGGAGATGATGTAATTGAATTACAGTCAAGACTTCAATACTTAGGTTTCTACAACGGAAAGATTGATGGAGTTTTTGGGTGGCAAACCTATTGGGCATTAAGAAATTTTCAATACGAATTTGGTCTACCAATAGATGGATTAGCAGGAACGAAAACTAAAAATAAGTTAGTTAGTGCTTCCAAATATAATGAAAAATTTGTAAAAGAACAAATTAATCGCGGAAAAAAGTTTACACATTATGGCGGGGTAGACTTAAATAAGCAAAAAACTCCTTCTGCTAAGAAAGGAACTACCCAAACTCCAACAAAAAAATCAACAAACAAACCAGGAAATAATAAACAAAATGTAGCTAAAAAACCATCCAATAATGGTAATAAAACTAGTACTAATAATAAGAAAACTGCATCAAATGGTAATCAGGCGAAAACTCCTGCAACCAAAAAGCAAACTGGAACAAAAAATAATACAGGTTCTACAACCAATAAAACGAATAATTCAGCTACAACTAATAATAAAACCAATAATACAGCTGCAACAAATGGTGGAGAAAAAACTACTGGTAAAAAGGCAACAGCCGCAAACGTACCAAATGGTTTTTCTCAAAATGATATTCAACTAATAGCAAATGCGGTTTACGGTGAATCAAGGGGGGAACCGTATATTGGTCAAGTTGCTGTTGCGTCGGTCATCCTGAATCGAATTGATAGTGTTTCCTTTCCTAACACAGTTTCAGGGGTCATTTTTGAACCAGGAGCTTTTACAGCAGTTGCTGATGGACAAATATGGCTAACACCTAATGAACGTGCTAAAGAAGCTGTTTTAGATGCGATTAATGGTTGGGATCCAACAGGAAATGCAATATATTATTTTAATCCAGATACCGCTACAAGCGCATGGATATGGTCCAGACCACAAATTAAACAAATCGGTAAACATATATTCTGTAAATAGTGGGGTGAACGGAATGATTAGAGGAATATTAATTGCAATTTTAACATTAGGTGTTGCAGGAGCAGCCTTTTGGGGTTACCAGGAACATAAAGAAAAGAATGCAATTTTGCTAAACGCAGAAAATAACTATCAGCGAGCATTCCATGATTTAACATACCAAGTTGATTTATTACACGATCAAATTGGTACTACGTTAGCAATGAGTTCTCAAGAATCTCTATCACCTGCTTTAGCAGAAGTATGGAGAATCACATCACAAGCGCACTCTGATGTAGGACAACTACCATTAACATTAATGCCATTCAATAAGACAGAAGAATTTTTAGCGAATATTGGTGACTTTAGTTATAAGACGGCAGTTAGAGATTTAAATAGTAAGCCACTTTCTGATGATGAATATAAAAAGTTAAAGGGTTTATATACAGAAGCGGAAGATATTCAAGATGAATTAAGAAATGTACAACATTTAGTATTAGAAAACAATTTGCGATGGATGGATGTCGAAATGGCGCTAGCAACTGATAAGCAAATGGATAATACTATTATAGATGGGCTAAAAACGGTAGAAGAGAAAGTAGAAGGCTACCAGGAAACTAGCTTTGGTGTAACAAATGTAAATATGGAAAAAAAGGAAGAAAGTTTTAGTAACTTAAAAGGAAATAATATCTCCAAAAAAGAGGCAGAAAAAATTGCTAAGGAATATGCAGGATTTAAAGGATCACTAGATGTGAAAGTAACAGAGAATGGAAAAGGCTCTGATTACGGATTCTATAGTGTAGCTATAAAAGAAAAAAATTCTGGAACAGAGGCAAATATGGATATAACCAAAAAAGGTGGATTTCCTATATGGTCTATTATTTCAAGAGAAGTAAAAGAACAAAAAATTAGTTTGAATAAAGCAAGTAATGAAGCAGTAAAATTCTTGAAAGAACATAAATTTAAAAACCTTGCATTATTTGAGAGTACACAATATGAAAATATTGGAGTCTTTAATTTTGTTACAGAAGTGGATGGGGTAAAGATATACCCTGATAGTATCAAAATGAAGGTTGCTCTCGATGACGGCCATATTATTGGTTTTGCTGCTGAAGAATATTTGAAAGCAAATAAGGAAAGAAAAATTAGTAATCCAGTGATTTCAAAAGAAGACGCTAGGAAGAAAATAAATAAACAAGTAACTG
>DATMFU010000225.1:0-5025 GCA_035556015.1 Niallia sp.
TTTTTAGATGATGGGGATGCTGTGTTTCCTGATGCTGGAGGCGATCAACCGATGCATGCTCATTTTATTAAAGATAACTACTCCAATATCATATCTGTTCATGATTTTCCAATTATCCATGGTCGTGATTGGAAAGAAGACTATTGGACATTCAAGAATAAGTTAACTATTCGTATCAACCGCCTGTATGAAAAATTACAGCATAGTCCCTCTACTCTGTTTCTTCGCTGGGGAAATGCGACTTTAGAAGAAATGTACGAATTAGAAAGCATTCTTTCACACTTATTTTCTGGAAGCTTTAAAGTGATCATTCTTCTCCCTACAGACCAAATCAATGATATTCATGAACTATCCCTACCATTACAACATGTTTGTGCCATACAGTTCCCTTTAGATAAAACAGGCGACCATGAATTATGGGATAAAATCCTTAACGGTTTCTCCCTGAATCACTTTAGTTAGTTATCTAATAAAATATCTAATTAATTAATAGACATGCCTATATCATTATGTAGACTGCTTCATACACTATATGGACGTCAGAAGTAAGCACTTATATTTATTGGTATCAATATCATGTCTATACAAAATAATGATTTGATACCAATACACTTAAATGTCAGAGGACAAAGAAAAAGGAAAGTCTGATGTTCATTTACTTCAAATAATTTAGTAAAGAAGGTGGAAAATGAAAATACTCACTGTCTTAGGAACCCGCCCGGAGATTATTCGCTTAAGTTTAATTATTGATAAATTAGATAGACTTGCAGACAAACATATTCTAGTTCATACAGGACAAAATTTCACGGCGTCTTTAAGTGATATCTTCTTTAAAGAATTAAATATAAGAAAACCAGACTATTTTTTGGAGAATAAACAGCAGTCATTAGGTCAGCAACTGGCTACCATGTATAAAGAATTAGAAACTATTTTAATAGATGAACAACCAGACAAAGTTCTTGTTCTTGGTGATACGAATAGTGGGTTAAGTGCTATTTTGGCTGAGAGAATGGGTATCCCTGTCTTTCATATGGAAGCAGGAAACCGTTGTTTTGATCTTGAAGTTCCAGAAGAAAAAAATCGTAGAGTTATCGATGCTATTTCCAGCTATAATCTACCCTACACTCCTCAAAGTGAAAAAAATTTATTAAGAGAAGGAATCCCTCCAAAGAGAATTTTGGTCACGGGGAATCCTATCTACGAAGTATTAATTCATTACAGAAGAGAAATTAACAGTAGCAGCGTTCTAGATAAGCTATCTTTAAAAAAAGGTGATTACTTTTTAGTAACCACTCATCGTGCTGAAAATGTAGATCACGAGGAACGTTTGGAAGAAATTATTCAAGGATTAAATCAAATTGCAAGTAGATATCAAAAAAGAATTATATGCAGTATTCATCCTCGAACAAAAGAAAAATTAGCAAAAAATGTAAACTATTCCTTGCATTCGTTAATTGAGTTTCATGAACCATTTGGTTTTTTTGATTTCGTTAAGCTAGAAAAAAATGCGCTATGTGTATTAACCGATAGCGGTACAGTACAGGAAGAATGTTGTCTATTTCATATTCCGACTGTAACTATTCGAAATGCTACAGAAAGACTAGAAACCATTGAATGCGGTAGTAATGTTCTTTCTGGCTTGAATAGAGATAGTATCGCAAAATGTGTACAAGTGATGATTGAACAGCCAAATAGATGGGATTTTCCAGCAGGTTATGATGATAAAAATGTCTCTGACAAAGTAATAAAAGTATTATTAGGAGGAACTAACGGTGTTTACTGACAAAGTTATTTTAATTACAGGTGGTACAGGTTCTTGGGGCCATGAACTTGTTAAACAATTACTAAGAGAAGATGTAAAGGAAATACGTATTTATTCACGAAATGAATCCAATCAATTTTCAATGAAACAAGAATTTGATAATCATCCAAAATTACATTTTATTATTGGGGATATAAAAGAAAAAGAGTGTCTAATTGAAGCATGTAAAAACGTGGATTATGTTTTTCATTTAGCAGCATTAAAACATGTACCTGTTTGTGAGGATCAACCTTTAGAAGCCATTAAAACGAATGCAATAGGGACTCAAAATGTAATTGAGGCTGCGATAGCTTGCAATGTGCATAAAGTGGTTTATATTTCTACAGATAAAGCATCCGATCCTTCTAACATTTATGGATTGTCCAAAGCAATGGGTGAAAAATTAATCATTCATGCAAATACCCTACAATCCAACACAAAATTCGTGTGTATTAGAGGTGGAAATGTTTTAGGAACAAATGGTAGTGTGATTCATGTTTTTAGAAAACAAATTAAAGAAAAACAAACAGTTGGAATTACTGATTTAAATATGACAAGATTCTTTTTAACGGTTCAAGATGCAATCAAATTGGTATTTAAAGCGACCTATGAAAGTTTCGGTGGAGAAACTTTTGTTATGCAAATGCCTACCTGTAAAATAACGGATCTTGCAGAAGTCTTAATTGAACATTCTAATGTGAAAAATGTAAAAATGGAAATTCTAGGTATTCGTCCAGGTGAAAAAGTGCATGAACTATTACTTTCTAAACATGAAAGTGCTAATACAGTAGTTTATGATAATGAATACTTTGTTATCCTCCCTTCTATTCCTATAAAAGGCTTACGAGAGCATTATGCAAAATATAAGCCAGTTAATATGGAAGAATATAATTCTAGCACTGGATTAATCAGTAAAGAGGAAATTAAAGAAATGTTGGTGAAAGGCGGTTTGCTGTAAATGAAGGTATTAATCCTTGGTGGAAAAGGAATGGCCGGCCATGTAATGGTAGACTATTTTATGAAAAATACAAACTATGAAGTTCTTTACACATCAAGGGATAAAGAAGATAAGCATTCTATCTATCTAGATGTCACTGATCTAAATAGTTTGGAAGATATGATGGATACCGTTAAGCCAGATATTGTCATAAATTGTATTGGTATATTGAATGAATTCGCAGAAAAAAATCGATTAATGGCTCTTCAAGTAAATAGTTTATTGCCTCATCAGTTAGCTAAGTTAGTAGAACGTAACAATGGAAAGTTGATTCATATAAGTACCGATTGTGTATTTTCTGGTGCAGAAGGTGATTATACAGAAGATGCGGTTCCAAATGGAACATCAGAATATGCTCGAACCAAACAACTAGGAGATATTATTGATGATAAAAACTTAACGATCCGCACTTCTATTATTGGTCCTGAAGTAAAGCAAGATGGAATTGGCCTCTTTCTTTGGTTCATGAACCAAAAAGGTGAAATAAAAGGATATAAAAATGTTTATTGGAATGGTGTAACTACACTTGAACTTGCTAAGGCAACAGAAAAAATGATAGAAAACCAAGTTACTGGCTTATATCACTTAGGAAGTAAAGAAAAAATATCTAAATATGATTTGTTGATGCTTATCCAAGAAATATTTGAAAAAACGGATGTAACGATTAATCCAGATTACCAAATGATTCAAGATCGTACAATTAAAAATACTAGAACTGATTTTATCTATGATATTCCAAGTTATAAAGAAATGCTTCTTTCTTTAAAAGAATGGATGGACAATA
This sequence comes from Niallia sp., assembly GCA_035556015.1. GTDB lineage: Bacteria > Bacillota > Bacilli > Bacillales > Cytobacillaceae > Niallia. Next base: position 3,583 of record DATMFU010000225.1, read on the forward strand.
AATGACAATGAAACCTACTGTATTAATTACTGGAGCAAGTGGTTTTTCCGGTAGACATGCTTGTGAATATTTTTCAAAGTCAGGGTATCATGTCATAGCTGTTTCACGAAAAAAAACAGAATTTCCAGTTGATATACAAGTAGAAAATTGTGATTTGACCAATAAAAAAGAAGTGGAAATGCTCATTCAAGATACAGTTCCTCAATATGTGTTACATTTGGCAGGACAAAATCATGTAGTAGAATCCTGGCTCGATCCGATTACTACTTTAGAAGTAAATGTGATGTCAACTGCAATTCTAATAGAAGCGTTAAGAAAATATAATCTGCAAGCTCGAATACTAATCGTAACTTCTTCCCTACAATTTGATCCAATAAACGCCGTTCCCCCTCATCCCTATAGTTTAAGCAAAACACTACAATCATTAGTTGCAAAAGCATGGGTTGATTTGTATAAGATGGATATTATGATTGCAAAACCTACTAACCTCATAGGACCTGGATTCTCCAACGGAGTTTGTTCTATCTTTGCTAGAAAGATAATTGCTATGGAAGAAAACAAAATAGAGAACAGACTGGAAGTAAATAATATGGAAGCTACTAGAGATTTTATTGATGTCAGAGATGTCGTACGTGCTTATGAAATGATTTTAAAAAGTGGTAAATTAGGAGAAATCTATGATATTAGTTCTGGGAACTGTCACTCTCTTCAACAAATTCTCTATGCATTTAAAAATATTTCATCCGTTGAGTTTGTTATACACTCTCTTACTACTGGTTCACATGATACCCAGACAGAAGTAAAACCGATTAAAATACAACGATTAGGATGGGAACAGACATTCACTTTAGAAGAATCTTTAATGGATATTGTCCGATTTTACCGAGATAACAGAGAGAAAATTTAGAAAATAGGGGGGTGCATCTTAAATAACTCCCCCCTCCCCTTCTAATCTCTTACTGTTTAACTCCTAAATTAGTAATCATTTTTTTGAAATTTTTAGCATATAGTTTCGGTCCAAAATTCGTAACAAGATGATGCAAGGCATTACTACGAATCACTTCTCTTCTTTGAACATTATACATTAAATCTTTTGCTTCTTTAATTGCTTCATCTATGTTACCTAATGTATAGTACTTCCCTGTATTATTATGAATGATGGAACTTCTCACACCATCTGAATCAGTCGTTAAAATTGGACATCTGCAGCTCATTGCTTCAAGAACTGCATATGGAGCACCTTCTACTTTAGATGTAGAACAAAGAAACCCTCCAGAATCACCGATGATGGAAAAGTATTCTGCCATTTTATGATTTGGAATATTAGGTAATAAGGTTAAATGTTTACCTAACTGTAGTGTTCCAACCAATTGTTGAAAGTTGGTACGCTCTTGTGGAGTGGATAATGTAGGATCTTCAAACATATATAGTTGAATATTCGGG
>DATMFU010000226.1:0-16269 GCA_035556015.1 Niallia sp.
CTATTTTCCTCATCTTTTTTCCTTTTTATTGCTTATAGAATACTTCTATACACTAATTCCCTCCTTTTCTCCTTTTTATTGCTTATAGAATACTTCTATACACTAATTCCCTCCTTCTTCAGTCTTTTATTTGCTTATAGAAAACATCTATACACCACTTTCCCCATTCTTTTTCTCTTCAATGGTTTTTAATATCTGTTTATACTCCTTTTTTCCTGCTGATTCTTCCTATTTTAGCTTTTCATCAATCGATACCCCTGTATCCATATCTTCCCTACATAAAAAAGAGGTGGAACAAGTCCACCTCTTAAATACTTATGTACATTAAACAAACTTTTTCACAATTCTCCCTAATTTACTTATACCATCCATAATTTTATCTTCTGACATATACGAATAATTCAATCGACAATGATTTTTTTCTGGTTCATTTGGAAAAAAGCTTTCGCCTGGAACATACGCTACTTTTGCTTCAGGAAGGGTATATTTTTGCATCAATTCATTCGTATCTATATGTTTCGGAAATGTTAGCCAAGTAAATAATCCACCTTCTGGTTTCGTGAAAGTTATCTCTTTTGGAAATGTATCATCAATCGTTTGAAACATTAGATCTTTTTTAGCTTTATAAGTGGATCGAATATTGTTAATATGTGCATCTAAATCAAATAGCTCCATAAAACGATTCACCACAAACATATTTAATGTGGAATTTTGTGTATCAGATGCCATTTTTAATAAGCTTAGTTTTTCTGCTAACTCTTTTTCTGCAATTAACCAACCTAATCTTAATCCTGGACTTAGTATTTTAGAGAAGCTTCCAATATGAATAACTCGTCCTTCAGTATCCAGACTTTTTATCGAAGGGATATCCTCTCCTTCATATCTTATTTCACGATATGGGCTATCTTCTACAATAACGATATTATATTTATTCGCTAAATCCACCAAAGTTTTTCTACGTTCTAAGCTCATCGTTACTCCTGTAGGATTATGAAATTCAGGAACGGTATAAATAATCTTTACTCGCTTATTATTTGCTAGTAATTCCTCTAATTCATCCATTACCATGCCCTCACTGTCCATTGAAACACTTAAATACTCAGGCTCATATGGATTAAAGGCAGCTAATGCTCCTAAAAAAGTGGGATTCTCCGTTATTATTATATCTCCCTTTTCTATAAAAGCTTTTGCAGCAAGATCTAACCCTTGCTGTCCTCCTTGAATAATAAAAAGATTTTCTAAGTTACATTCTATCCCAATTCGCTTTACTCGATTTATCAGCTTTTCCCTTAATTCGATTAACCCTTCAGTTCCTGTATATTGTAAAGCTACCTTCCCTTCGTTAAGAAGAACCTCATCGTAAACTCTTCGCAGTTTATCAATTGGGAAAATATTAGGATCTGGATAGCCACCTCCAAATGAAATGATTTCCGGATCTGATCCTAATTTTAATAACTGCCGAATAGCAGATGGTTTTACTCTATCCATTCTATCTGCAAATTGGTATGTCATCACATAACCTCTTTTCCTAATATACGAGTATGTATAACCCTTTTTTTATTATCTTAACATAGGACCCGAAAATATATATAGAAAATTTTAAATATTAAATCTTTTTAATAGCTTTTAATTCTAATAGTAACCATAAAATTATACGATTTCTAATTCTTCTAATATAAAAAAAGATAAATCCCTATATAGATAGAAATTTATCTTTGGCTATTATTCAATTAATTCATTTTTTTAAATCGGTCAATAGAAAACAGTTCAATATTCTCACTCGTTTTTCCATTAACAATTAATTCTCCTAGGATCTTCCCAATAACACTACTGAATTTAAAGCCATGTCCAGAGAATCCTGCTGCTATCGCTATATTTGAATAGTTAGGATGAAGATCCACTATAAAATTCTCATCTGGTGTCAGCGAATAAATACATGTCTTTCCATGTGACAGACTTTTTGTTATAGGCATATATTCTTTCAAAAATTCGACTAAATCTTTTTCATCTTCTTTTCCAAATGGAATCCTTTGTTCATCTGGATTAATAGGATTACCACCATCATGTCTTCCTATTTTTAATCCAGCATTTTGAATACTAGGGAATCCATAATATTGACCGAAAGACGTTTCAAAAGAAAAGGCTGGGAACACATCATCCCCATACATTTCATTATCTGCTTCAAACCAAGCAAATGTCTTCCTTACTGGAGTAATTGGGAGATCTAAATCAAGCAAAGATAACAGCTCTTTAGACCAAGCTCCTGCTGTAAGTACCAAAGAAGGAGCTGAATAACTTTCACTATCTGTTTGCACAAAAACTTGCTTTTCTTGTACAGAAATATTCTTCACTCTGCTATTTGTTTTAATGGTAGCACCATTTAGTAACGCAAGTTCTCGGTATGAATCAATGCAATCTTCACAGCGAAGTACTCCTGAGACTGGTTCATAACATCCTATATAATCCTCAGGTACTGTAATACCTGGCCATCGTTCTTTTATTGTAGTGGCATCCAATATTTCAATAGGCAAAGAATACCGTTTAGAACTAGAAATAATATTTTGCATAAAACTAGATGTTTCTTTTCCTACATTCAGTACACCTGTTTTGAGAAAAAGTTGTTTCCCTGTTTTACTTTCTAATTCCTCCCACAATTCTTGTGCTTTTAAAGCTAATGGGACATACTCTTCTCCCTCACCGTAAGCATGTCTTATGATTCTTGTTTCTCCATGATGACTTCCTTTATCATGAGGAGGATTGTTTGAATCTAATAATAATACTTTTTTTCCTCCCAAAGCCAAATAATAACCTGCTGCCATTCCCATAGATCCAGCGCCAACTACTATTACATCGTATTCTCTCATATGGACTCTCCTCTTAAGCAACAACTTCCTTTTATATTCAAATTTTATTCTATCGTACTAAATGAATATTGTGGAAGAATGATTTGTATATTTGTCCCATGGGAGCTACTATCGACTACCTTAATTTCTCCACGATGTTCCAGAATAATATTTTTCACAAATGGCAAACCAAGGCCAAGTCCGTCTTCCTTTGTTGAGTGAAAGGGATTAAAAATATCTTCCCATTTTTCTTTACTTATGCCCTTTCCTGTATCCCAGAAATTAATTAAAATGGTATCTTTCTGTATATCTGTCGAGATAGTAATTTTTCTAAGTTCGCTACCCTCTTTGATTGCTTCAGCACCATTTTTAATTAAGTTCACAAAAACCTGTTTCAAATACGTATCATTTGCATAAGTTTTAATTGTTTTATACTTACTTTGAAAAACAATCTCAATTTCCTTATGTTTCGTAAATTCTCTTGATAAATAAATAGCTGAATTTATAATGGCATTTAAATCGATGATACTAAATTCTACAGATTTCGTTTTAATATATTGGGTGTAGCTATTCAACAGGTTATTTAACTGAACAGATGCCTCTGTAATCATATTATTCATTCTTTTCTCATCTTTAGATAAGATAGATTCCCCTAATAACTTGGAATATCCATTAATGATTTGCATCGTATTTTTCACTTCATGGACCAGACTTGCAGTTAAACTTCCCGTGTTATTTAATTTTTTCTGATGTTCTATTAAACGATTGTAGTTAATAGACATAATTGTATGCATTCGTACGAAAGAAAATACAATAATAACAGAAAATATAATAACACCTAGACTACTAAACAAGGCTCCAGTACCTGGTAAAAAATTCACATACCCTGATATAAACAATAAAAAAGTACATAATGAAAAAGTAGATAAAAAATCCTTTAAATATATATTTTCAATCTGTCTTGATATAAAGAATAAAAGCATAATAAACAATAGGAAACTAAATGTATGAAAGATATATAACAAATGAATTGGTCCATATTGAGGTGAATAATAAACATCACCTATTCCTTGAATAGCTATTCTCTGAACTCCTACAATACCATAATCTGTCATATTGATACCATAGATAAATGTACTCCAAATAATTAAAGCGAACAAAATCTTTTTATTAAATAATGAAATTAACATCCGGTAGATTGCTTTATTTTTTATATTCAACGTATGCTTTTGTAATAATACATACGCTAAATAAAAAACAATCGGTACCATAAAAGTTGGTCCCATACGGAGAATTTTAAATAGCCATGTTATTTGCTCTTCTGAAAAAATATCGGAAGCATATAGTACTGCCACATCTAATTGCCAAATACTAATGAAAAGCATATATAAGAAAAGGGCATACGCTACTTCTGAACGATTATATATTTTAATAACCGAAATAGACAATACAATTGGAATTATTCCGATAATGGCAACGAATAAAGCGATAATCAATGTTGTTCACCACTCTGTTCATATTTCTTTATATAAACACAAGCGTTATTCCCCCCATATCCATGGTTCGTAATCGCTACTTCATTTATTTGTGTAAAGACTGTATCTGTAATAATATTCATTTCTTCAAACCCTCTTCTATCTGTACGAATTGTTGGTGGGATAAAACCATATTGGATACTTAATAATCCAGAGATTACTTGTAGAGCACCAGATGCTCCATATGGATTACCATACATACTTTTAATAGATGTATAGGGAACCTCGTGATTGAACAATTCCTTCGAACACTTCATTTCTATGTGATCATTTATCTTTATTCCCAGCCCTTGACTATTAATATAGTCCGGATACCTACCACTAGTTACTTCATCAAGTGCTTCTATCATCATCTTTCCAGTTTTATCAACAGAAAATATCTCTACACCATCATTATTAGAACATATATTTTCAATTTCTCCTAAAATCCTCGCATCTCTTTTTATAGCATGTCCTTCTTTTTCAAGGACAAGTACACCAGATGCCTCTGATATAGCCATTCCAGTACTGCTTAAACTGAAAGGGGATGCCCCCTCTTGTAAAGATTGATTTAAACTAATTGATTTTGTTTTTGCAAAACCATAAGTAGCAAGTTTGTCTATAACACTATCTGTACCACCAACTATAGCAACATCTAGTTTACCTGCGTGTAGATACATCATTGCCTCTTCCACAGCTTCTAAGCTAGATGTACATCCGGTTGTTATCGTTTTTGTTATTCCTTTTATTCCTAAATAATACGCTATAGCTGCAGTAACACTATGATGATTAGCATAGTGAGAGAAAATAACTGGAACTTTTCTATGATTCGATTCGTGAACCTGGAGAACAGATTGTTGAAAGACCTCTTCTCCCATGGAACCTAAAGAGGTACCTATAAAAATACCCACCTTTTTTCCTGATAAATTGTGCAGATTAGATTGATTTAGTGCTTCCTTACCAGCCTTTATTCCCATGCGTACAGCTTTAGGAAGTCTTTGAAAATTCTTCTCTCCACTATCATCCAATAATTCTTCATCTATCCTACCAATAATCGTACTTTTTTTATTAGGAGCTAATTCTACGTCTAGTTCCAAACAATTTATTCCATTTATTAAGTTAGTTAAAAACTCATCTATATTTCTGGTATTTGGGGCAATTACTCCATAACCAGTCACTACTATTTTTTCCATTCACTTTTCCATCCAAACTAAAAAATAATTCTTTTTTCCTAGTTTTAATATTATAGTCTAAAAATGCTAATTGAGAAAAATCATTTCGTATAAAAAATGACCTTATTATTTCTATATGATTACTCAGTTTATGTAGGTAAAATGTTTAAACCTGGAAAGTAATACTGTCTTCAAATAAATACTACCTTTTGATCTTTCATTTGAATGATTGCTAGAGTACATGAAAAAATAGACTTTTCACTAGTATATAACATACCATACCAGCTTTAGGTTGGGGAATATGTAATTTCACTTACTTCTTCTTTTATACGAAAATTCCAACCTTTCATTCACACTTTGTTTATAACTATGTCAAAATAGTTTTTATAGAAAATGGTCAGACTATATCTTAGTTATCTCTGTCCAATAAATAGGAGAAGGACTAAAAGGAATAATTTACCTATACGTTTTTCACTAAGATCCTAATTGTAATTATACTATGATAGTGTTACAATACTATAGTTTGATAATATGGTAGCGTACTAAAGCGAATAATAATCTAATTAAAGGTGGTCTATTATAAATGAAACGTTTTATAACTAGTATCTTAGTAATTGTAGCAATGATTTCTATTATTGCAGGCTGTTCAAAGTCGTCAGAGGAGGAAAATACATTAGTAATTGGTATTGACGATAAATTTGCTCCACTTGGATTTAGAGATGAGAATAATGATATTGTTGGTTTTGACATTGACTATGCAAAAGCAGCAGCAAAAAAAATGGGAATGAAGGTTGAATTTCAACCAATCGACTGGGAAACAAAAGAGTCAGAGCTTAGCAGTGGGAGAATAGATCTTATTTGGAATGGGTACACCATTACAGATGAACGTAAAAAGAAAGTTCTTTTTACAAAGCCATATTTAAAGAATGCACAAGTTGTTGTAACTTTAGCTGATTCCCCTTTTACTAAATTGAATGATTTAAAAGGTAAAGAGGTAGGTTTACAATCATTATCTTCTGCAGCAGATGCCTTAGATGCTGATCCAATTAAAGCGAAAATTAAAAAGGTTACAGAGTTTAAGGATAATGTTTCTGCCTTAACTGACTTAAAAAATGGCCGTTTAGACGCTGTAGTCATTGATGAGATTGTTATTAATTATTATATGACGAAAGAAGAAGGTACTTTTAAAGTGCTAGAGGAATCCCTTGCTCCTGAAGAATATGGAATAGGAGTGAAAAAGGGAAATGAAGAGTTACTTAATAAACTTCAAAAAGCACTAGATGAGATGAACGAAGATGGCACAGCTGGAGAAATCTCTAAAAAGTGGTTTGGTGAGGATAAATTGATAAAATAATATGCAATTTAAGAAAAAACAGGATTTCCATTTGGAAATCCGTTTTGTTTTCGGAGGTATCATTTTATGTCTTTTGATTATATGAGCTCAATACTAATGCCCTTACTAGAAGGGGCACAGATGACAGTCCTCTTGTTTGTCATTGCAATTGTCGTTTCCATCCCTTTAGGCTTTCTATTAACACTTGCCGTAAGAAGTGGCTTTAAGCCCCTTTCTTGGCTTGCCCAAGCGTATATCTATGTGTTACGTGGAACACCATTATTACTACAATTATTATTTATCTGTTTCGGTTTACCGATGATACCGGTAATCGGAGAATATTTGGTTATAGATCGTTTCACAGCTGCATGTTTAGGGTTTATTTTGAACTATGCTGCTTACTTTGCTGAAATATTCCGTGGTGGTCTTTTAGCAATCGATAAAGGACAATATGAAGCATCGCAAGTGCTCGGCTTAAATAAATGGCAAACACTCACGAAAGTTATTCTTCCGCAGATGTTCAGAATCGCACTTCCATCTGTAGCTAACGAATCTGTCACACTTATTAAAGATACGGCATTACTCTATGCTGTTGCTGTACCCGAATTATTACACTTTGCTCAAGCTGCAGTAAATCGTGATTTTACCATTTTTCCATTTGTACTAGCAGGAATCATTTACTTAATCATGACTATCCTGTTAACCATATTCTTTAAATGGCTTGAACGTCGGTTCAAATTTGAATAAAAGGAGTTGGTGAAACTTGGCTATTATTGAAGTATCCAACCTTAAAAAATCGTATGGCAATCTTGATGTGTTAAAACAGATTACCTTTAATGTAAATAAGAATGATGTGATAGCAATCATTGGTCCATCTGGCTCTGGAAAAAGCACTATGCTACGTAGTCTAGTAAATCTAGAAAATATCGACAATGGAAGCATCTGTGTAGGTGGAAATTATTTAGTGAAGGATGGCGTATACGTAAAACCACTAGAAGTAAAAAAAATTACTGGCAAGATGGGAATGGTATTTCAGCATTTTAACCTTTTCCCTCATCTTACTGTAAAAGAAAACTTGGAACTCGCACCTAAAACAGTAAAGAAAGAAGCATCTCATGATGTTGAACAACGAAGTATCGAACTTTTAGAGAAAATTGGACTGCTTGATTGGGCAAATGCCTATCCTGCAAAACTTTCAGGTGGACAAAAACAAAGGGTAGCTATTGCTCGAGCACTTATGATGAACCCAGAGATTATGCTTTTTGATGAGCCCACATCTGCACTAGATCCAGAGTTGACTGGGGAAGTATTACAAGTAATGAAAGATCTCGCTCAAGAGAAAATGACAATGATTGTCGTGACACATGAGATGGGGTTTGCCAAAGAAGTAGCAAATAAGGTTGTTTTTATGGATAATGGAGAAATTGTTGAATCTGGTTCTCCAACAGAATTGTTCTCAAATCCAAAATATGAACGAACAAAAGCCTTTTTAAACCGTGGATTAAAATAAAAGAATGAATAACATGATGAAAGAAACCTCTTTTTACACAGAGGTTTCTTTTTTATCTTAACTTCCAGTATGAAAACTTAAATATGGATATAGCCTTCTAAATATATTCCTCTTATTCCATTCTAAGATAAGTAAAATAATATTTACCAGATGATTGGGAAGAAAGGACCAAATCTTCTTATTCCGAAAAACGGAAAACCAAAAAGCCCAAATCCTCCAAACGGGAAAAATAAACGACTATCTTCTCCACTTCTATGTTGAGTAGACACTAATAAATACAATTTCTCGTCGTCATAACTATGAAGGATTCCTTGGTGAACTTCGCCATCCTTGGTCTCCACTTGAACAAATCCAAATAAATGTTTTTGACAATTTGGATGAAACTTATTCTTGTAATATTCATGATCCTTTACATGATGGTGCTGAGAGTGATGATGATGAGCAAATTGGTGACTAGACGATTCCATTAAGTCTCTATTATTTTCCATGGCAATAGCCTCCTCCTTTAAAGTCATTTCATACTATGCACACGGTAAAAAAGAGTTCTCAATTTTTTACTTCCTTTAGCTTTCATTTCAAACAGAGGATTAATCTTCATATAGGCGTTGATAGTCGTGAATCAAGCCTTCATAAATAATAGGATCATTAGTTTGATAATAGTGTAGCAAATTATCCAATAGTTTTTGATGTTTAATAGTAGACTGTTCTCGGTATAACGTTATCCAAGGGTAATCCTTGTCATGAAGAAGTGGTCCTCTTTGAGAGATATAATTCGCAAGATCAAGTGTCTCTCTAGATGATACATGCTCAATATTTAGCTGGTTAAACTTGATTAAGTCGATATTTATCGAAGGACCTATCTCCAATGTATAGCCCTCATTCATATTTACTACATGCAAAGGAAGATGATACTCTTTAGTCGTTTTATTAAATAAGTAGACAGCGTTATATATATTATTAATCCCTTTATTTGGCCACAAGTCCTCCGCTAAACGCCACTTATTAATGATACAGCCTGCATGCACGAGCAGATAAGCAAAGAATTCCTCTACTTTTCGAGTAGGCCACTTAATAATTTGCTCAGATGCTGTAGATACCGTAAAGCTGCCAAAACATTTAACGGTATGCTCCTTTGTTTGTGGAAGAGATGCATTAAAACGTTTTAACATTGTATTTTTCTTCATAATTTTTGGAGTGATTACTTCAATACTTTCAGGTGTTATCGGTTTTAATAAATATTCACTTGCTTCCAGTTTTAAGGCATCTAATGCATATTCCTCATAAGCAGTTGTAAAAATTAACTGATAATCATCGCTTTTTAAACAAGTTGCTAACTCAATCCCATTCAATTTCGGCATTTCAATGTCTAAAAAGATAACGTCAGGTGCAAGCTCTGGAATTTCCTTTAAAGCAACTTCTGGATTTTGAAATGCACCGATAACTTCATAATGTTCATTGCTATTCAGAAAATAAACGAGTAAATCGAGTAAATTTTTTTCATCTTCCACGACTACAGCTTTTAACATAAATATTCTCCTTACTTTAAGACTGAATAGGTATTTTTATGGTTACCACTGTACCTTGGTTAGGGGTAGATTGAATATCAAAATGGCTATTTTTGATAAACTGTAACCGCTGGATAATGTTTAATACACCAATCCCTTGATTCTCTTTTTTTCCTTTTAATATGTTCTCTATTGCTTGATCTGTCATACCCACACCATCATCTTGAATAGTTATGACTAAACCCTCTACTTTCTTGTAAATTTTTACATAGACGGTCCCAAAATCTTCTTTGTTAAAAAGACCATGTCGGATTGCATTTTCAACAAAAGGCTGAATAGATAAAGGCGGGATTTTCAAACCCGTTAGATGCTTTTCCACTTCTAACTGATAATTAATTTTTTCTGGGAAGCGTGCCTGCTCAATTTCAACATAAGCATCAATTAGCGTTAATTCCTTCTCTAAAAATACCCATTCATTTTGCATATTATTTTCAAAAATTAAACGTAAATAAGTACTGAATTTCCCTAACAACTGGGCTGCTTTTACGTTATCTGTGTAACAAAGAGCCATAATATTACTTATCGCATTATAGATAAAATGGGGCTTGATTTGAGCGTTAAAAAAGGAGATTTTAGATTGAATAGCATCTCTTTTAGATTTTTCAAGATCTCTTACAAGCTGATGTTGATCCAAAGTCAAATACAGACAAATAGAAATAGCAAAATTAATTAACCATAAGCTTGTTTCTAAGTCAGTCCCCCGTATGTGATAGTAAATACGCAATAGTAGATAAACAATAAGGTAAAACAACGTGATGATTAATAAAATATGTTTCAAATCAAATAGACTGTTTTTTATAAAATAAATAATCGCTTTTAACTTGTACATTAATATGATACTTATCAAACAACCCCATATAATAAATTCTATAGGTCCATAAATTTCAAGCGGTGTAATGAAAGTGAGTATGATTACAAAAGTAATTAAACTTAAAAAGAGATACAATTTTACTTTCGATATTATATGCTTGTTAATAGTTGCTACAAAGAAATACAAAGGAATGGCTGTAAGTAAACCAATAATCGCTTTAAGCTTCAATAATAGGCTAGGTGATAAAGATAGCATTATCGCACCAATCCCATTGTTAGATAATAACAATGAGCCACTCACTAATAGAAAGTAAAGTCCAATATGTAGGTGTAGTACTTGAGAATGCTTAGAAAAATAATAGATAATAGAATAAATACCCAATATCGTCAAGCATATTAATGTAATTAGTGCAATCACCAATTTTTTCAAAGTAAAAACTTGCATGGAATCCGTTTGACCAAAGACTGGTGTTTGTAAAAAGGCAATCCGTTCATTTGTTGGGGTAACAACCAGTTTTATATCTACTGTTTGATTGTCCACATAAAAATGGATGAGTTTTTTGGGTGTATTCATGGAGCTAATGTTGATAAGTTTCCCATTCACCCAAAGCTCGTATGATTGAGAAATTCCCTCTAAGTTTAAACTATAAATTTGCTGTGACTGAGGGACACGTAATTGGACCATAAATGTCGTTACTTCATTAGTATGTAACGTAAAAGGAACATCCTCCAGTCTTTTTTTATGTTTATCATCCTCATTCACATAGTAGCTCCACCCTCTTTTTAATTGAAAAATAGCTTCCTCATCTTGTAAATGTAGCAGACCCTCATTCAATTCTGGTTTCGTAAACTGATTTTGATATAGATAAGAAAATGCCATTATTAAGAATATCGGAAATAAAATGCTAATTATGATAAAAAATTTTATACGAATAACGCTTTCCTCCTTTTATTTGAGAAATTCGAGAGATACACATAGTAATATATACCTAGTAATTTATAAACATTGTTTATCAAACTTATACATTATAACGAAAGAAATCGGGGTTTACTATGGTTGAGAAAAAAACATTACAAAATAAATTATTACTCATTTTTGCAACAGTGTTGAGTATAGTAGCATTACTTGTTTTTATTTCCCATCAATATTTTGGACTATTACACGTACATATCATGATGGAAAATGGGCAAATGATGATGAATCACATAAAAAAAATAGTAATAAGTTTACTTATCCTATTACTCTTACTTAATACAGTTGGATGGATTATGTATAAAAAATATCCTACAAACTATCAATTACCATGGCTAATTATGCTGTCATTGACACTTTCAAGTATTACAATCATAGCGGCAAGTAGTGCTTTAATTGAATATCATTTTTCCATTTTTGTTGTGATGTCATTAATTACGATGTTTCATAGCAAACGCCTTATATTTGCAGCAGCATCCATTTTTACTCTACACCATTTAGGTGGTTATTTTTTGTTTCCAGAATTACTTTGTGGAGCACACGATTATAGTTTTACCCTTATATTAATCCATGCGTTCTTTTTATTATTGATTACAGTTGCAGCTGCAGTCATTATTCAACATATGCAGGAATTAGAACGAGCACATACTAAATTAGAATTAGAAAGTAGTAAAAAAATGAAGGAATTATTACAAGAAGTACAAAGTGTGAGCAAATCCGTTAAGCTTAGTGCAGAGAATTTAAATGAGAAAAACTCCCTTGTTACTTCGTCAAGTTATGCCATTCAACATGCTTTAACAAATACACAGGAACAAATAGAAGATACGACAAAATTAGTTGTCAAAACAGCTACTAGTGGTAATTTATTAGAACAACAAATGATGGATATTCAATCGATTACCAATCAAATTACAAAACATGCAACTGATGCCACATCAATAGCCTTAGAGGGTTCTTTTTCCATTAAAAAAATTTCCAGTCAACAGGATGTTATGGAGTCTTCGTTACAAAATTTACGCATTTTAGTAGATGATTTTTATGAAGATTCAAAAGAAATTTCTCAACAAGTTACCGAGATTGAACGAATATCTGATCAAACCAAATTACTTGCATTAAATGCATCCATTGAAGCAGCACGAGCAGGTGAACACGGAACTGGATTTATTGTGGTAGCAAATGAAGTTCAAACATTAGCAATTAACTCCAAGATTTCAACTAGTAATATTTTGAACTTAATTCATACGATGTATTCCAAAGTAGAGGAGATTCAGCAATGCATGCTGGCAAGCATAGAAGAGGTAGTAAGTGGAAAGAGCCTCATCCATGATACAAAACAAACATTTTCACAAATTGTGACTAGCTCGAAATCGATGGAAAATGAAACGTATGATATTTCAAAAATCATTGATTCTACTGTATTAACTGTAAAAAACGTGAATAAAACATTCCAAGCTGTACTTCATTCAAATGAACAGTTACTTGGCCAATCTGTAAACTCTCTACAGTCATCAACTGTTCAATTACAAACTATTAATGAATTACAACAAGTATCAAAACAATTAAATAATGCAGTTGAAAACTTAAACCAGCTTGTTTTATATGAGGATTCAACAATTTGAGACCAGTAGAAACCATAGTAAACTATTACAATGCAATTTATTATCAAAAATTCATCATAATGTATATAAATTCTTAATAACACCCTGGAGGACAACATGACAATAAAGAAATTATTCAGAATAGGAGCGGCAGCTGCTTTTGTACTAACAGTCATTCTAATGGCAAGCAATTATTTAATGAAGGAAGCTCAAAGTGATTTAGTGAAAAAATTGGAAAATAATAAAAAAATGAACGATGCACTGGTAGAGCTAAGAAATGGTGCTCTAAATTCCACAAATGAAGCCAAGTTCTTCATTTATACAAAAGATTCATCACACTTAGAAACATACAAATCTTTACCTACTCAAGATTTAATCAATATAACGAAAGAAGAATTATCAAAACTTAATGTGTCAACTGATTTAATTAATGAAATTAAAATTTTAGAGGAGCCTGCTACATCATTGCTAACATTTCAAGCACAGGCACTTACTCTAGCACAACAAGGGGACTTCGCTGCAGGAGAGAGAATTTTAACAAGTAAAGAATATGATGAAGCTATGAATGTTTTATTTGAAAATTACCATCAATATTTAAATGACCTTCAATCTTGGATGAATAATACAATCGACGAAGCGGAGCAATATTCAAATTTTACAACAATCGGGTTATTTGTCTGCTGTTTATTATTCATCATTAGTGTAATCATAACTATTATTACATTACATCGACGAATCAAGCCAATTCATTCATTAAATGAAGTAGCTTCAACGATTGCTAACGGTAATTTACAAGTTGAACAAATTCCATCCCGCTATAACGATGAAATTGGACTGCTTACCCAATCATTTAACCAAATGACACAAAATTTACGGAACATATTAACAACGGTTCAATTTAGTAGTGTAGAAGTGTCAGCTTCTGCTGAAGAACTATTAGCAAATTCTAGACAAACCCTTTCCATTAGCGAAAAGGTTACCGATAGTGTATCTAAAATTTCAACAGATGCAAAAGAACAAGCACATCAATTAACGGAAAACGTACATGCTTTAAATGAAATTTCTACTGGAATTCATCAAGTAGCTACTGCAGCAGAGGATGTTACCATCGCTTCAGATGTAGCAAAAGAAAAAGCTGCTATAGGGAATAAACATGTATTACAAACAATTGATCAAATGAACACAATAAAAAACTCAGTAGATCAAGCGAAAGTAACGATGGAACATCTTGTTAGCGAGTCAACCTCTATTGAACAGTTTGTTTCTGCCATTACAGATATTTCTGCCCAAACAAATTTACTTGCCTTGAATGCTGCGATTGAAGCTGCTCGTGCAGGAGAATCAGGTAAAGGCTTTGCGTGGTCGCCGACGAAGTTCGTA
This sequence comes from Niallia sp., assembly GCA_035556015.1. Taxonomy (GTDB): domain Bacteria; phylum Bacillota; class Bacilli; order Bacillales; family Cytobacillaceae; genus Niallia. Next base: position 14,699 of record DATMFU010000226.1, read on the forward strand.
AGCTAGCGGAACAATCTAAGCAATCGGCCAATAATATTACACAAATTATGAATAAACTTCGTGAATTGGTTTACATCACAAGTGAATACATGACAACTGCTTTTGAACAAGTCGAAATTGGTGTGCAATCTGCTTCGGTTACAGGTACTTCCTTTAACGAAATTATACAAACAACAAATACTGTATCCGATCAAATTATTGAAATATCAGCAATTGCACAGCAAATATCTGCTTCTTCTGCACAAATTAATAATACATTTATCACCTTACAACATGATGCAGAGCATGCATCTGATCTAGCTACGACTTCTGTACAACAAGTAAATGAGCAAAGTATTGCTATGGAAGAAATTTCATCAAGTTCTACGGCACTTACTACGCTAGCAGAAACTTTAAATTCTGAGATCCAAAGATTTAAACTTTGACGAAAAAGGATGTGGTTGCATTTGCACCACATCCTTTTCTACTACTGTTTACTTGTGTAAAATTTTATTCTAATAGATTATTTTAAGTGCTGCAAAGTTAATTCCCATTAAAATATTTTTTATCTAGGTTTTCTGTTAGTTTCATAAAACTTAAAAAAAAGAGACATCCTAATGAAAGGATGCCTCTTTTTTATGTTTACATCATGAAAAATTAAAGTTTTACGATGTTTGCAGCTTGTGGTCCACGTTGGCCGTCTTCTATTGTAAACTCAACTTTTTGACCTTCTTCAAGTGATTTGAAACCTTCACCTTGGATAGCTGAGAAGTGAGCGAATACGTCTGCTCCGCCTTCAACTTCGATGAAACCGAAACCTTTTTCTGCGTTAAACCATTTTACTGTACCTTGTGTCATTTAAATGACCTCCATTTAATTATATTTAATAAGATCACAATTCTCCCAAAAGAAAAAAATTCACATATTACAAAAAGTAATCCATAAAACACAATTACGCTTTGTAATAGGTGAATTTATTATTTCTTTATTAATTATCTTATTAAACTTATTATAAACCATAAAATTGGATTTGTCTATCCAAAGATGGATATTTAAAAGGGAAATGCGAAGACACTATTGCCACGTCATTCTCATTGGAACTAATATAAGTCCTCTTATTCATTAATATCATCTTTTGATAGAAGAATTCTAAAAATAAACGAGCAAATTCCCCAAAATAAAAGCAGCACATAGCTTCCAAAGGGAAATTTAATGGTTCCTGTCCCATAAAAATAAAAAACCACCAAACATATGTATTTGGTGGAGACGGTGGGAATCGAACCCACGTCCAGAAACATCGGCACTTAAGCTTCTACGAGTGTAGTCAACATATTCGTATTTCGCTCATTCATCTGCCTGCTGACCGGCGTCAGATAGAGCTAGTCTGATTGTGCTCTTCCTTCATCCTCAGACGGTGGAATCCGGCGTAGCCCACTTAAAGTGAGTCCCTTACCCTACCACATGGGCGATGGAGGGAGGAACCGCTAAGCGCTATTAAGCAGCTAAAGCGAAGTTGTTTTGTTGTTTGCCAGTTATAGGCTTTGACGTTTTAACGAGGCCGATCCCCTCGACTCGCAACCTAAGCTCGAACT
>DATMFU010000227.1:0-5146 GCA_035556015.1 Niallia sp.
GCAATTTATGGATCGGACGCTAACTGGGGAAGAATTATTACAGCGATTGGTTATTCGAATACAGCATCTGTTAATCCATCATGTGTAGATATTGCGATTGGAAACATTGAGATGCTTAAGAAAAGTGAACCACAACCTTTCTCTGAAGAAGAGGCGATAAATTATTTAGATCAAAAGTTCATCCAAATATTCGTAGACTTGCACAATGGAGAAGGCCAAGGAAAAGCATGGGGATGCGATCTATCCTATGATTATGTCAAAATAAATGCTAGTTATCGTACTTGAGGTGATGACATGAAAACGATTTTGATAAAATGCGGTGGTAGTGTTATTGATCAATTAACAGAGGATTTTTTCATTAGTCTCAAGGAATTAATGGAAAATGGATATAAATTGGTTTTTGTACATGGTGGAGGACCAGATATCAATCAAATGCTGGAACTTTATCAAGTAAAGCCTGAATTTCACGAAGGCCTTCGAAAAACGACAGAGGAGACAATGGAAATTGTAGAGATGGTTCTTTCAGGAAAAACTAATCGCAAATTAGTTCATTTACTAACTAAGCATGGACTAAATGGAATTGGGATAAATGGAACAGATGATCACTGTATAGAAGCATCCATTATCGATGAAGAAAAGCTAGGATTAGTTGGAAATGTAACGAGTGTGAATAGCAAACTGATTTCTTATTTTTTACAAGAAAACTATATCCCAGTGATAACGCCATTAGGTGCAACGAAGGATGGGAAGAAACTAAATATTAATGCCGATTATGTTGCATCAGCTGTTGCCAAGAGCTTAAATGTGGAGCAGTGTCTGTTCGTTACAGATGTACCTGGAGTAATTATTGACGGTGAATTAAGGCAAGTATTGGCACAGGAAGAAATCGAATATTATATCGAAGAGGGCCAGATTTCTGGTGGAATGATACCAAAAGTAACTTCTGCTTTATCTGCCTTACAAAGTGGATTAAATAGTGTCATGATTATTTCTGGCAAAAACAAGTTCTATAATGGGAAAGAAATTCAAGGAACAAAAATTGTTGAAAAAGTAGGGGTGCTATAATGAGTCATTTATTTCCAACATATTCAAAATGGGAGATTGAACCGGAATCAGCAAAAGGATCTTACTTGTATGACAAAGAGGGGAAGACTTATTTAGATTTTACATCAGGTATTGGTGTTTGTAATTTAGGTCATTGTCATGAAGAAGTAAAAGCTTCCGTCGAAGAGCAACTAAATAAATTTTGGCATGTATCCAATATGTATCCAATTGAGCTACAAGAAAAAACAGCAGAATTATTAACAAAAGCTTCTGGATTGGATCTTGTATTCTTTTCAAATAGTGGAGCAGAAGCAAATGAAGCTGCTATTAAGCTTGCTCGTAAAGCAACAGGTAAGACGAAGATAATCACCTTTTTACAATCATTCCATGGGAGAACATTTGCAACCATGTCAGCAACTGGTCAAGAGAAAATTAAACATGGATATGGTCCAATGTTAGAAAAATTTGAGTATTTACCATATAACGATGTAACTGCTTTAGAAGCAAGTATTAAAGAGGATGTAGCAGCAGTAATGCTAGAAGTGGTCCAAGGAGAAGGTGGAGTTCATCCAGCAACAAAAGAATTTCTTCAAGGTGTAGAGGCATTATGTAAAGAAAATAATGTATTACTGATAATAGATGAAATACAAACGGGAATTGGAAGAACTGGAAAACCATTTGCCTTTCAACATTATCAAATACAACCAGATATCATCAGTGTGGCAAAAGGACTTGGTAATGGCATTCCGACTGGGGCAATTGTAGCAAAAGCCAATTTAAAAGAATTTTTTGGACCTGGAAGTCACGGTACTACATTTGGAGGAAATCCTCTTGCAATGGCTGCAGCGGCCAAAACACTGGAAATTATATTTGAAGAATCTTTTTTAAACGAAGTACAACAGAAAAGTGAATGGACTTATACCAATTTACAAGAGAAAATTTCAAGTATTCCAATCGTGAAGGATATTAGAGGACTTGGTTTAATGATTGGTATCGAGCTTATACTTCCAGTAAATTCCATCTTAAGTGATCTACGCAGTGAGGGATTGATTGTTTTAAATGCTGGAGAAAACGTGATTCGTTTGCTTCCTAGCTTAACTACTTCTACAGAAGAAATGGAAAAGGCAATTTCTATTTTAGAGAAAAATTTAAAAATTCACGCAAAAACAACAGTTTGATATGTATTTTTTTGCAACTTAATGTATAATTATAAACAAATAAGCGTAACTATACATGAACTATCGAGGTGTACTAAATGGAAGGTTATTTGCATTTAAGTAATGGCATGACATATAAAGGTAATTATCTTACTAGTTTAAAAGAAAAAGAGATTAGTGGAGAAATTGTATTCTTTACTGGAATGACAGGGTATCAGGAAGTACTAACAGATCCATCTTATAAAGATCAAATCATTGTATTTACCTATCCGTTAATCGGTAATTATGGAATTAATAAAGAAGATTTTGAAAGTAAGCAACCACATGTAGCAGGAGTAATTGTGTATGAAGCGAGTAATGATGCTTTTCATTATCAAGCAGAATATTCATTGAAAGAATATTTGGAAAAATGGAATATTCCTCTTCTCACACATGTAGATACAAGATCTGTTGTTAAGAACATTAGACAGTCTGGTTCTATGCCGGCAGTTATGTCAACAAGTAAAGAAATTGACTCCACTAGTTTTTCTTTATATGAAGATGTAAAGGTAGCAAAGGTTTCAGAAACGAACTTCCATACCTTTGGTGAAGGAAAGTACCATATTGTATTGGTTGACTTTGGAAAAAAAGAAAGTATGTTAACAGCATTATTGGAACGTGATTGCAAAGTAACTGTTGTTCCATTTAATACTACATTCTCTAACATAAAGGCTTTGCAACCTGATGGAATACTTTTATCTAATGGACCTGGGGATCCAACAGAATTGGTAAGTATTTTACCAAATATTAAAGCTATTATTCAGCATTATCCAACCTTAGGGATTTGTCTTGGTCACCAATTGGCAGCTTTATCACTGGGAGCTAAAACAACCAAACTTCCATTTGGTCATAGAGGAGCAAACCACCCAGTGATGGATAGAAAAAATAATAAATTGATTATGTCTTCTCAAAATCATAGTTATGTTGTAACAGAAGATAGCTTAAAAGATACTGGTTGTGTAGCAAGATTTTATAACCTTCATGACAATTCGGTAGAAGGATTATCACATGATATCTATCCGTTACAAACAGTCCAGTTCCACCCAGAGGCAAATCCGGGACCTGCAGAAGGATGTTATATATTTGATGAATTTATAGAAAATGTTAAAGCAAATAATGGGAGAGTTTTTGCATATGCCTAAAGACACGACGATAAAAACCATATTAGTAATAGGCTCAGGACCAATTGTTATTGGTCAGGCAGCAGAATTTGATTATGCAGGTACACAAGCTTGCATGGCACTAAAAGAAGAAGGATATAAAGTTATTCTTGTTAATAATAACCCAGCAACAATTATGACAGATGAAACTTTTGCTGATGCTATCTATTTTGAACCTCTAACAGTAGATACACTGGAAAAAATTATTCAAAAGGAAAATCCAGATGGTATCTTAGCAACATTAGGAGGTCAAACAGGATTAAATCTTGCTTTTCAGCTTAGTGAACAGGGGATTTTAGAAAAATATAAGGTGAAATTACTAGGAAGCTCTATTGAATCCATCAAAAAAGGAGAAGATAGAGAAGCTTTCCGTGAATTAATGTATGAATTACAAGAACCGGTACCAGAAAGTAAAATCGTACATTTTGTAGAGGAAGCTATTGAATTTGCAGAAGAAATTGGCTTTCCTATCATTGTTCGCCCTGCCTATACACTAGGTGGTACTGGCGGTGGAATAGCTAATAATATGAGTGACTTCACTAGTCTTGTATCAGGGGGATTAAAGGAAAGTGCAATTGGTCAGTGTTTAGTGGAGAGAAGTATTGCTGGCTTTAAGGAAGTGGAATATGAGGTAATGCGCGATAGTATGAATACATGCATTACAATCTGTAACATGGAGAACATTGATCCAGTTGGTATTCACACAGGAGATAGCATTGTTATTGCTCCATCACAAACATTAACAGATGTAGAATATCAAATGCTACGTTCTGCTTCTATTAAAATCATTTCTGCCTTAGGTATTATTGGTGGATGCAATATTCAGTTTGCCTTAGATCCAAACAGCAAAAAGTATTATTTAATTGAAGTGAATCCGAGAGTAAGTCGCTCTTCAGCTCTTGCTTCCAAAGCAACTGGGTATCCAATTGCAAGAATGGCAGCAAAACTTGCTGTTGGCTACACTTTGAATGAAATTGTAAATCCTGTTACAGGAGATACTTTTGCAAGCTTTGAACCAGCTTTAGATTATGTGGTTGTTAAATTCCCAAAATGGCCATTTGATAAGTTCCCAAGTGTTTCAAGAACTTTAGGAACACAAATGAAAGCTACTGGTGAAGTAATGGGTATTGACCGAAATATTGAAAGAGCGTTGTTAAAGGCGATTCGATCTCTTGAGATAAAAGGTCTAGATTTAACGATACCAGGTCTACCTAATATACCAGTTGAAGAGCTATATACAAAAATGTTAGAACAAACAGATGAAAGATTCTTTATTGTTCTAGAACTATTAAGAAGAGAAGAATCAGTAACTAAAATACATGAATTAACGAAGATTGATTTATTCTTCCTTCACATTTTTAAGCGATTAATAGAAATGGAGAAGAAAATTACAGAATCTTCTATTGAAACAGTAACAAAAGAACAATTAATGAAATGGAAAGAAAAAGGCTTTAGTGATGTTTTCATTGCAACTGCATGGAATACGTCGGAGAGTCAGGTTCGTCAAAAAAGAAAAGAAATGGAAGTTCTTCCTCTATATAAAATGGTGGATACATGTGCAGCAGAATTTGAAGCCAAAACTAATTATTATTATTCCAGCTATTACGGAGAAAATGAACAGAAATTTAGCAGCAATAGAAAAGTCCTTGTTATTGGAAGTGGTCCAATCCGAATTGGGCAAGGAGTAGAGTTTGATTATTGTTCTGTTCATGGAGTATATGCTCTGAAAGACGAAGGAATAGAAAC
>DATMFU010000228.1:0-11083 GCA_035556015.1 Niallia sp.
ATATATTCTGTTTTTTGATACGCACTTATGCCAACATCTTTGAATTGATCAGCTTGTATATCCAATATTTCCTTAGCATCATTAACAATAATACCAAATGAAATATCATCCGTTCGTAATACAATCAATTTATTTTGCTCATTCTTTTCGGTAACTCTATTATAAAGAACGTTTTTTAAATCGATTACAGGGATTAGTTCTTCCCTAACTTTAGTTATTCCTTTAACAAAGGATGGTAACTGTGGAACTGGGGTAATATTTTCTTCTTTTTCAATGGATATTACATAGTTCACATCTATAGAGTATTCCCCATTCTCCACTTTAAAAATAACTACTTTTGTATCTATCATCGTAATTCCTCCAATATTTCACTATTTAGTTATATATACCTATCAAATATTTTCTCCCCTTTTGCAAATAAAAGCAAGTATAAATAGAAACGTTTGTTTGCTAGTAAATAATAAAAAGAGTGTCCTAAAAGATCATATTCCCATAATTTCTTTTTCCCTCTGCATAATAGTAGGATTATCTAAATCCTAGGGATAAGAGTTATGAGGTTCGACCTTTTTTGGACACTCCTCTTTAGAGCTTTAGAAGATTGAATTATTCTCCTGTAACTTCTGAAATAATAGCAAGTACCATTTCCGTTAATTTATTTAATTCTTCGATTGGCATCTTTTCATTTGTTGTATGAATATCTTCATAACCAACAGCAAGGTTAACAGTAGGAATACCAAAACCACAAATTACATTAGCATCACTTCCGCCACCACTTTGTTGTAATTCACAACTTCTGCCAATTTTAGCAGCTGCCTTTTTTGCTACTTCTACAACATGGTCACCTTCACCAAATTTAAAACCAGGGTACATTACTTCAACCTCTACGTTTGCTTGACCGCCCATTTCTTTTGCAGCAGATTCGAAAGCTTCTTTCATTTTATCTACTTGTGCAAGCATCTTTTCTTCTACTAGAGAACGAGCTTCTGCAAGGATATCGACATGGTCACAAACAATATTTGTCTGTTTGCCTCCAGCAAAGCTTCCAATATTAGCTGTTGTTTCTGAATCAATTCTACCAAGTGGCATTCTTGCAATTGCTTTTGATGCAACAGTAATAGCAGAAACACCTTTTTCAGGAGCAACACCAGCATGAGCAGTTTTTCCTAAGATAGTTGCTCTCACTTTTGCTTGTGTAGGTGCTGCTACAACAATATTTCCTACTTTTCCATCACTATCTAATGCATAGCCAAACTTAGCTTTTATTAAGGAAGGGTCTAATGCTTTTGCACCAAGTAATCCAGACTCTTCTCCAACTGTAATAACAAATTGTATAGTACCATGTGGAATATTATTTTCTTTAATCACTGTAAGAACTTCTAGCATCGCAGATAATCCAGTTTTATCATCTGCACCTAAAATAGTTGTGCCATCTGTCACTATGTATCCGTCTTTAATGGAAGGTTTAACACCAACTCCTGGTACAACTGTATCCATATGAGAAGTAAAGTAAATAGGATCTACATTTTCTTTTGTAGCAGGAAGAGTGCAAATCAAGTTTCCAGCACCGTGACCTGTAATTGCAGTAGTATCATCTTCTATTACTTCAAGTCCTAATTCTTCAAACTTCTTTTTTAGTACGATACTAATTTCTTTTTCATATTTTGTTTCAGAATCAATTTGAACCAATTCTAAAAATAAATTTAATAAGCGTTCTTGATTTATCATTTTTGTGTGCCTCCAAATAATTACTATCTATTTTAGTATACGCTTATATAAGATGAACATCAAATGAAATAAAGAAAACTCCAAGTTCAAAAAGCATATTGTTCGAAGTGAATATTCCTAGTAAAATAGAATTAGCACGGAAACGTTACGGGAGGATTCTATGAAAAAGAAGAAAAGATTACAAAAAGTAGTTGTATACTTAATGGTTTTTATTATGCTTTTATCTACCCTTCTTATTGGGATTGGAATGCTATTCTAAAGTTTTAACAAAGCGAAGAAATACATGGCTAACTTTTTTAGGTTAGATCATATGTTTCTTCGCTTTTTCTACTTAATCGCTCCATATTCCTTCGCCAAGTCCTCAGGGTTTTTGTTTGTATTAGTAACTAGAACTTTTGTCCCTAATGGAATAAGATCATATATGGACTCAACTGACTCATTTTGCATTCTAATACATCCCTCTGATACATATTTACCAATAGAAGCTGGGTTATTCGTTCCATGTATCCCATATATTCTCCCATCCGTATCTTTTGCATCAAAGCCAATCCATCTTGTACCTAAGGGATTTTTGCTATCCCCGCCTGCAATTTCCTTCTTACGATAATAGGGATTCCTTGCCTTAACAGTAATAGTAAATAATCCTTCTGGAGTTAAACTTTCTTTTTTTCCTGTGGCTACACTGATTGTTGTCTGTATACGATTTTCATCTATAAATGTCATTTCATTTGTTTTCTTGTTAATAATGATAAAAGGATCTCCTGGCAAAGGGTTTTGGCCTAAAGGCCATATTGGTGATACAGTTAAAAGAATGGACAGGACAAGCTTTAACATAATAATCACACTCACTTTTTTCTTTAGTGTGTGTGATTATTAATTCTTTATACCAAAATATACTAACTCACCATTCATCAAAATAGTTGCCAAATCTATATTGTATTAGGCAATTGATACCTTTTTTTAAATTCCGGACTTAACTCACTCCAAACATCAAATTTATTACCATCTAGATCTGAGAAAATAAAATTTCTTCCCGAATGTCCCCTATCTTCTATTTCGCTTACATATACCCCCAAATTAGCTAGGTATGAATGCAATTCTTCCAATTCCTTTCGTCCATTTACTTCAAAAGTATAAGAAAAATGCTCGTTTCCTTCATTATCAAGGAAATTCGCCAACTGATTTTTAGCTGCTCCAACTAGAAATATACTTTGATTGGCTAAGTCTAATATCGCTTTTTTATCATCTAGATAGTTCTGTTTAGCACCTAAAATTTTTGTGTACCAGTTAGCTGAATCTTTTACATTACTAACAGGGATATATATTGTCCCTATTCTATAAAGCATACTATCTCTCCCTTTCCTTATACACTATATTTCTATCTATTCATTACATTTCCTTTTTACTAGATTAAATTTCTTCGTGTATGGCATAGAACAAAAAAAAATCCCCTAGCCCTCAGACTAAGAAATTTCTTTTTTACCATATATTCTTACAACATCTTTTCTAAAAATTCTTTTGCACGATCACTTTTAGGATTCACAAAGAACTCTTCAGGAGGTGAATCTTCCACAACTACGCCACCGTCAAGAAAGAGGACACGATCTGCTGCTTCACGAGCAAATCCCATTTCATGTGTAACAATAAGCATAGTTATTCCGGTATGTGCAAGATCCTTCATTACCTCTAATACTTCTTTAACCATTTCTGGATCAAGAGCGGAAGTCGGTTCATCAAAAAGTATTACTTCTGGATTCATTGCAAGTGCTCGGGCGATAGCAACCCTTTGCTTCTGACCGCCAGATAAGCGATTTGGATATACATTAGCTTTATCTTGTAGACCAACTTTTGCTAGTAGTTCTAAACCCATCTTTTCAGCTTCCGTCTTATTCATCCCTTTTACTTTAATTGGCGCATAAATGACATTTTGTAGCACCGTTTTATGTGGAAATAAATGAAAATGTTGAAATACCATCCCAACGTTTTCTCTTATTTTTTTAATATTTGTATTCTTATCAGTGATATTTGCTCCATCAATTATGATTTTCCCTTGTGTTGGAACTTCTAATAGATTGATGCAACGAAGAAAAGTAGATTTACCAGACCCAGACGGTCCAATAATTGTTACTACTTCTCCTTTCTTAACTTGTGTTGAGATCCCTTTTAAAACCTGTAAAGAGCCATAAGATTTATGCAAATTCTCAATATCAATCACTTTTTCTCATTCTCCTTTCAAGAGCTTTTGCCAGAGTTGTCAAAATGATGACTAATACATAGTAAATAAGACCTGCAAGGATCATTGGCTCTAGATATGAATACTTTTCCCCACCCATAATATAGGCTCTACGCATAATATCTGTTACTCCAATGACAGTAACAACAGCAGATTCCTTTGTTAAAGAGACTGCTTCATTAATTAAAGCTGGAAATATATTTTTTAATGCCTGTGGTAAAATCAAATCAAACATTGTTTGTCTGGAAGAAACACCTAATGCCATTGCAGCTTCCTTTTGTCCTTTATCTACAGCCATAATACCAGCACGGATAATTTCTGAAATATAAGCAGCAGAATTTAAACCAAAAGAGAGAATAGCTGCTACTGCAGGCTCAATTTGAATATTCGTTAACTGAGGAACACCATAATAAATAATCATTAATTGTAATACAAGTGGAGTACCCCTAAATATAGAAGTATAGGCTTGTGCAATCCAACCTAATATAGGGAGTTTACTTAATTTTAAAATAGATAATATGATACCTAGAATAAAACCAATTACTCCTGCAACTAAAACGATACGTAAAGTTACGGCGATACCTTGTAATAAAAAAGGTAACGACGGAATAAATTGCTGGAAATCCAAATCCATATTTTCACAATTCCTTTCTAAAATAAGAAAACGTTTAGGGCATGGTATGCCCTAAACCGCTTCTTTGCTTCTTTACTTCTTATTTGTTAGTTACCGAACCATTTAACAATTAGTTCGTCCAATTCACCGCTATCTTTCATTTTTTGTAACTCAGCGTTGAATTTCTCTGTTAAGTCACTACCTTTAGGGAAGGCAATAGCAGTACCGTTTCCTTCAGCGTCTTCTTTAGCAGGGAAAGATGATAAAGTGTCATCTTTATTTAAGTATCCTTGTGCAACAACCTCTTCAATTACAGCTGCATCCATTCTACCTGCTTTAATCTCTTCAACTAGTTCTGGAATACGGTCACGATTTTCAATAGTTATCTTCACTTGTTCATTGATCTCTTTTGCAGCATCTGCTTGAATAGAACCTAATTGAACACCAACAGTTTTTCCTTTTAGATCACTAATACCATTAATTTTACTATCTTTAGCTGTTACTACTAAATCTCTTGCTTCATAATATACATCGCTGAAATCAACATTTTTTGCTCTCTCTTTTGTTGGTGACATACTTGAAAGAACGATGTCAACTTTTTCAGATTGTAAGGCAGAGATTAAACCACTGAAATCCATATCTTTCACTTGAATTTCATAACCTAATTTTTCACCAAGAGCATTTGCTAAGTCAACATCAAATCCAATAATTTCATCACTTTTTGCAGTATCGATATATTCAAATGGTGCATAGTCTGCAGAAGTTCCCATTACTAGTACTTTTTTATCAGATGAACCACTTTTTGCACTATTATCGTCTGAAGTACCACATGCTCCTAATATAACTACTAATGCTGATAACATTAATGCTAATAATTTTTTCATGTTGTTTTCCCCCTATATGAGCTGTTTATTAATTAATATTGCTTATTTATAGAAAAATATAATTAGTACTTATTTAGTACAATAAGAATTGTAACACAAGCTAATAATTATGCAATATAATTTATAGAAATTCACATAATGTAAAATTATTTTGAATAATCAAAATAATAAAACCGTTTTCTGTTTAAGTATGCTATTCCTTGGTATTCGAACTATTTATACATTATTAATCTCATGTTAAGGACAGTTATTTCTAAAAAAATAGCTTTTAAAAATAAAAGAGCAAAGGAAACCCTTTGCCCTTTTATACATAATTATTATACTTCTTCACAATATTCATCAAATGCATTTTGTAGGTTTTCGACTACTTGCATTGGATCATGCCCCTCAATTTCATGGCGTTCTACCATCTTTACTAACTCACCATCTTTTAAAAGTGCAAAGGAAGGAGATGATGGCGGAAAACCAGTGAAATAAGAACGGGCTTTTTCTGTAGCAGCTTTATCCTGGCCAGCAAAGACAGATACTAGTTGATCTGGTCTTTTGTTGTAGTTAAGCGAATATCCAGCTGCAGGTCTCGCAATTCCTCCTGCACAGCCACATACAGAATTAACCATTACAAGAGTAGTTCCTCTTTTTGTTAAAGCTTCATCTACTTCTTCAGGTGTAGTAAGTTCTTTATAACCAGCATCGACAATTTCTTGACGAGCTTGACGGACAACATCGTTCATGAAAAAATTAAAATCAATATTCATCGACTTAGCTCCTTTAATATTAAATAATCAAACTATACATTCATTATGGTGAATAAATGAGTAAAATTCAATTAAATTGTTTGATTAATAAATTGGTGTATTTTCTTTTGAGATGTTCTCCAATATATCTTTTACTTTATTTAAGAATCTTCCACACACTAAACCATCTAAAATCCGATGATCTATAGATAAGCAAAGATTTACCATATCACTTATTGCAATCATTCCATCTTTAATTACTGGTCGTTTCACAATCGATTCAACTTGTAGAATTGCAGCTTGTGGATGATTGATAATACCCATTGATTGAATAGATCCAAAAGAACCTGTATTGTTTACAGTAAATGTTCCTCCATCCATATCTTCCACCGCTAAATTTCCTGTTCTCGCCTTTTTAGCAAGTTCTACAATTTCTCTCGCGATTCCTTTAATGGATTTTTCATCGGCATTTTTTATCACAGGTACAAATAATGCATCCTCTGTTGCAACAGCAATAGAAATATTAATGTCCTTTTTCTGGATGATTTTATCTCCAGCCCAAGTTGAGTTCATTTGTGGAAATTCTTTTAACCCTTGAGCTACAGCTTTTACAAAGAAAGCAAAGAATGTTAAGTTATATCCTTCTTTCGCTTTAAATGAATCTTTAATTTGGTTTCGATACTGAACTAGCTTTGTTACATCTACTTCAATCATTGTCCAAGCATGTGGAATTTCATGTTTACTTTTTTTCATATTATCAGCAATTGTTTTTCTTAAACCATTTACAGGAATTTCTGTATCACCTGGTTTTACTTGTTGATTATATGTATCCAATACTTTGTTCGTTGTATTAATAGAAGATGTAGATTCTATATTGGATGTTTCCATAATTGTGTTTGTGTTTTTAACCTCTTCTTTTGCTGGAACACCATTCTCTATTGCTAGCATTACATCTTTGCGAGTAATTCTTCCTCCTGCACCTGTTCCACTTAATAAACTTAAGTCTATTCCCGCTTCTTGGGATAATCGAAGGACAGCAGGGGAGTATCTTAATTTTTGCTTATCACTAGTAGTTGGAGTTATTGCTGGTTTTGTTTCTAGTGATATTTTTTTAGTTTGTTCAATCGAAACATCATCTCCGCCTTCTACTTCAATCGTGAGTATTACTTCCCCCACTTCAAGAGTTTGTCCTTCTTCTGCTAGTAACTCTATAATTTTTCCTGCAAAAGAGGAAGGAATCTCTGCATTTACTTTATCTGTTATTACATCTGCTAGTGGGTCATATTTATTTACCGTATCCCCTACAGATACTAACCATTTACTAATTGTACCTTCTGTTACACTTTCTCCTAATTTAGGCATGGTAATCTTCTCAACGGCCATGTTTATCCCTCCTCCATGAAATAATTAAAATTCTGCTAGTTTCCTCATTTCCTTTTCCACTTTATCTGGAGTAATAAGGAAGAATTTTTCCATTGTCGGTGCATACGGCATAGCTGGAATTTCCTCACCTGCTAAACGCATAATTGGTGCATCCAAATCAAATAGACAGTTTTCTGCAATAATTGCTGCAACTTCACTAATAATGCTTCCTTCTTTATTGTCTTCTGTAATTAATAGAACTTTACCTGTTTTAGATGCGGCTTCTATAATCGCTTCTTTATCCAATGGATAAACAGTTCTAAGGTCAACTATATGTGCAGATATTCCATCTTCCGCTAACTTTTCAGCTGCTTGAAGAGCAAAATGAACACATAATCCGTATGTAATAACTGTTATGTCTTCTCCCTCTCTTTTTACATCGGCCTTTCCAATTGGAAGCACATAATCTTCCTCAGGAACAAATCCCTTTATTAATCGATATGCTCGTTTATGTTCAAAAAACAAGACAGGATCTGGATCTTGAATAGCAGCCTTGAGTAATCCTTTCACATCATATGGAGTGGAAGGCATGACTATTTTCAAACCAGGAGTGTTGGCAAACATTGCCTCCACTGATTGAGAATGATAAAGTGCTCCATGAACGCCTCCACCATATGGTGCTCTAATAACAATTGGACATGTCCAATCATTATTAGAACGATATCGTACTTTGGCAGCTTCCGAAACAATTTGATTGACCGCTGGCATAATAAAGTCTGCAAATTGCATTTCTGCAATTGGTTTTAATCCATACATTGCTGCACCTATTCCTACACCTGCAATAGCGGATTCTGCGAGCGGTGCATCAATTACTCGATCAGAGCCAAATTGTTCATAAAGACCTGTCGTTGCTTTAAATACTCCACCTTTTACACCAACATCTTCACCTAGAATGAAAACTTTATCATCTTTCTCCATTTCTTCCTTAATTGCTTGGGTAACTGCTTCTATATATGAAATAACTGGCATTATCCGTTTCCCCCTTAATTTCCATATACGTATTTAAGCGCATCTTCTGGCTTTGCATACGGTGCTTTTTCGGCATATTCGGTTGCTTCATTAATTATTACTTCTATTTTTTTATTTAATTGCTCATCCATTTCTTCTGTTAAAACATCAGATGCAAGTAGATATGCTTTAAAAGTGATCAAAGGATCTTTATCTCTTGCTTCTTTTACCTCTTCCAATGCACGATATGTTCTGTCATCATCATCAGAGGAATGAGGTGTTAATCGATAAGATACCGCTTCAATTAAAGTTGGTCCTTCGCCTTTTCTTGCTCGATCAACTGCTTCCTTCGTAACACGATACACTTCTATCGGATCATTCCCATCCACTGTAAAACCAGGCATTCCATAACCACTTGCCCGATCAGATACATTTTCACAAGCAAGTTGCTTTTCAATTGGTACAGAAATAGCATATTTATTATTCTCACAGAAAAGGATTACAGGTAACTTATGCACCCCTGCAAAATTCGCACCTTCATGGAAGTCACCTTGATTGGAAGAACCTTCCCCAAAACTTACAAAAGTGACGAAATCTTTTCTCTCTATTTTCCCAGCAAGTGCAATACCAACTGCATGAGGAACTTGTGTAGTAACGGGAGATGATTGAGTTACTATTCGGTTTTTCTTTTGTCCAAAATGACCTGGCATTTGTCTACCACCAGAGTTAGGATCCTCTGCTTTCGCATAACTTGATAACATAATTTCTCTCGTTGTCATGCCAAATGATAGTACTACTGCTAAATCACGATAATAAGGTAAAATATAGTCTTTATTTCTATCAAAAGCGAATGCTGCTCCCACTTGGGCAGCCTCTTGACCTTGACATGAAACAACGAAAGGGATTTTCCCAGCACGGTTTAATAACCATAATCTTTCATCTATTCTTCTAGCAAGTAGCATTTGCTCATACATTTCAAGAACTTGCTCATTTGTTAACCCTGCATCTATATGGCGATTTTTAACCATTGTCATATAATTACCTCCTGAATAATTTAGTTTTTATTTAACAGATGATACTTACAAAATATTAATTCGCTTTATTTAAGCGCTTACCCGTGTAGTGCATGACCATCAACAGCAAGCGCTACTTCCCCTATTGCTTCTGATAAGGTTGGGTGTGGATGAATAGTTTTTCCGATTTCCCAAGCAGTAGCATCAAGTACTTTCGCAAGTGCTACTTCCCCTATTAAATCTGTTGCATGTCCACCAATTATGTGAACACCTAGCAAATCATTCGTGTCTTCATCTGTAATCATTTTGACAAAACCATCTTGATTACCATTAATCAAAGCTTTGCCAATTGCTTTAAAGGAAAATTTACCTTTTTTGACCTTGAAGCCTTTTTCCAATGCTTCTGATTCTGTTAAACCAATACTTGCAACCTCAGGATTTGTATAAATACATTTAGAAACTGTTGTATAATCTAATGGACTAGTTTTTTGACCTGCTAAGTGTTCCACTGCAATAATTCCTTCATGGGAAGCGACATGTGCGAGCTGTAAACCACCAATGCAATCACCAATCGCATAAATATGAGACTCTTTTGTTTGGTAATATTCATTCGTTTCTATTTTGTTATTTGTAACTACTATCTCTGTATTTTCAAGACCAATTCCTTCTACATTGCCTATTCTTCCAACAGAAACTAAGATTTTTTCTGCTTCATAGGAATTTAATTCTTCCTTTTTTTCCGCTTGAATAGTAACAGTAGATTCATGTTTTTCTAATGTTTCGGCTAATACTTTTGCCCCTGTTACAATCTTAATTCCTTTGTTCTTTAATATTTTTCGTAACTCAGCACTTATTTCCTCATCTTCTGTTGGTACAATATTTTTACTGTATTCTAAAATCGTTACTTCTACATCAAAATCAGATAGCATAGAAGCCCACTCTACTCCAATGACTCCACCACCTATGATAATAATGGACTTTGGTAACTTCTCCATACGCAATGCTTCTTCTGAACTCATAACATAGTGACCGTCAACTTCTAATCCTGGTAATGTATTTGGTCTTGAACCGGTAGCAATAATGACATTTTTAGGAATAAGCATTTCATTTTCTTCTCCATTGTTCATTTCAACCGAAATAGTACCTGGGATAGGAGAAAAGATGGATGGACCTAGTATTCTTCCATTTCCTTCATATACATCAATCTGTCCTTTTTTCATTAAGTACTGTACACCACTATGTAATTGATCGACGATGCTTGATTTTCTTGCTTGTACTCTACTGAAATCGATTCCTATATCAGATGTTACTACACCATATGTTTCACTTTTTTTTATTGTTGCGTAAACTTCTGCACTTTTAAGCAATGCCTTACTAGGAATACATCCATTATGCAGACAAGTTCCTCCCATTTTTGCTTTTTCTACAACAGCTGTCTTTAACCCTAGTTGAGAAGCTCTAATAGCAGCCACATAGCCACCAGTGCCACCACCTAAAATGACTAAATCATA
>DATMFU010000229.1:0-2532 GCA_035556015.1 Niallia sp.
TAGTTGTATGAAGAAGAAAAAGTCTATACAATATTAGTAGAAAGTTAAAATATATACATTATTTAGTGTAGTCAAATAGGGAGTTAGAGATATAGTTTCTATATACAATAAAATAATGTCTACGAATATAGCTAATAGGGGGAGAGGCGTATGATTAAATTAGTATTAACAGATATGGATGGAACATTTTTAAATAACGCAGGTGATTTTAATAGAGAATTATTTAAAGAAGTAAAACAATTGATGCAAGATAAAGGAGTTGTCTTTGCTCCTGTTACGGGAAAGCAATGTGAACGGGTAGAAGAGCTATTTGGGGAAGATGCTGAAGATTTATGGATATTAGGAGATAGTGCAACAAGAATTAAACATAACGGTGAATTTGTTTATGAATCATTGTTAAGTAACGAATTAGGATTGGAAATAATTCAATTGCTTGAGGAAATCAGTTTAGACCACACCATTATTGCCTGTACAAGAAGTGGAGCAGTTATTAAAGATAGCTTATCACAAGAAGAGGCAGCGATTGTGAGAAAATCCTATACGCAAGTGAAACAAGTAGCAAACTTTAAAGAACTGACAGATGATTTTGTGAAAATTACCATACACGATCCAGCTTTGAACTGTTTTGAAACAAGAGAGAAATTATCCCAATTTTTTGAGTCCGCATACATCGTAGCATCAGAAGCTGCATGGATTGATATAGCAAATGCAAATGTACATAAGGGGACAACAGTGGAATACTTGCAAAAATTATTGAACGTGACACCAGATGAAACAATGGCATTTGGAGATGGATATAACGATTTAGAGTTAATGGTGAGAGCAACTTATAGCTTTGCTGTTCGAAATGCCGTGGAAGAGTTAAAGAATCAAGCTAATTTTATCGCCCGTTCAAATGAAGAAGATGGTGTAATGAAAACAATCATCCAATTATTATCCTTACAGGAAAGTAAGAAATAATCTATAAAATATAAAGGAGAAACAGGAGTGAATTGCACAAAAAACACTTTGTTAAAACCTTACTATATCATACCCCTTAATTAACGCTTATAAAAAATTAGGACTAATATTCAATATTAGTCCTAAAGGAGAAGAAATTAATTGTTACTGAATTTATCTTGGAAATAACCATACATGGACATAGCCCATGCTGCTATCAATTCTCCAGCAAAAGAAATGAATCCAATAATTAACTCCATTTTAATCAACTCCTCGCTTTTAGTATAACATAATTCCTTTGAATTTCCTTTATTTGGATTTTTGTAAAAATGATAAATATCAGAAATAGATATAATTAGTGGAATTTCTGGCTGGTGATATTCATTATTTGTATAGAATAGGCAGGAAAATAATTACATGCTATCGAAGAAAAGGAGATACATACTAAAAGAGAGAAAGTGAAGAATATGAAATTAGTGAAACCAACACATCAGTATAGTGAACAAGTAATAGCATATAGAGAAGCTTTCCTAAATAGAGGAGAACTTCCATATGGTGGATCTTCTTTACAAAATTTTGATGACTTTAATAAGTGGCTTACTAAAGTTCAACTCCAAGAAAAAGAAGAGGAACTACCACCAAATCGAGTACCTGCTTCTCAATTTTTAAGTTTAGTAGATGATAGGGTAGTAGGTTTAGTCAATATACGTCACCGTTTATCACCTGAATTATTTATAGAAAGTGGCCATATTGGTTATAGTATCCATCCTGAAGAACGACAGAAAGGGTATGCGACGAAGCAACTAGAACTGAGTTTACAAGAAGCTAAGAAATTAGGTATTAATAACGTATTGGTAACTTGTGATAAAGTAAATATTGCATCGGCTAAAACGATACAAAAACTTGGAGGGATATTAGAAAACGAAGTGATATCGCCAAGTAGCAATGAGCTTATTCAGCGATACTGGATTGAGATTTGATGCTTGAGAAATGGCGATAATTCTTCATGAATTATCGCCATTTTTTTATTCCGTGCTTTTAAAGCAATGCATTAATTGATGGATGCCTTCCTCGATTTTTTCTAATGGAATGCCGCCAAACCCTAATAGAAAGGTTGGATACTTATATTCTATTGGTTTTAACAAATAATCGCTTAAAGCGTAAATGGAAATAGAGCATTCTGCTGCCATTTTCTTTAACTCCTTCTCACTTTTTTGTAGGGGAAGGGAAATTAATATATGCATTCCTGCTTGATCTCCAGTGATGATGACTTCAGGATAATTTGTTTTAAAGATATGGGTTAGTTTATCAAGTTTCTTCCGGTAAATTTTTCGCATACGGTTTAAGTGTTTGGAAAAATAACCGTCTCTCATGAAGCTCGCTACAATATGCTGGTCGAATCTAGGAATTGTTGTAGAATAGTAACTGAATGTTTCCTTATATTTCTTCATTAAAGATAAAGGTAAAATAAAATAAGCCATTCGTAATGAAGGCATTAAAGACTTGGTAAACGTGCTTAGATAAATTACCTTATCATTATGGTCCATCCCTTGTAATGCAGGAATAGGTTTACCTTTATAACGAAATTCACTG
>DATMFU010000230.1:0-3401 GCA_035556015.1 Niallia sp.
TGAAGGTGAAGCAGAATGGGAAGAAAAAATCGTTGAATTAATGAACGCTGTTGACGAATATATCCCAACTCCAGAACGTCAAACTGACAAACCATTCATGATGCCAGTAGAGGACGTATTCTCTATCACTGGTCGTGGTACAGTTGCAACTGGTCGTGTAGAACGCGGTCAAGTTAAAGTTGGTGACGTAGTAGAGATCGTTGGTCTTGCTGAAGAAGCTAAATCTACAACTGTAACTGGTGTAGAAATGTTCCGTAAATTATTAGACTATGCTGAAGCTGGTGACAACATCGGTGCACTTCTTCGTGGGGTTGCTCGTGAAGATATCCAACGTGGACAAGTATTATCTAAACCAGGATCAATCACTCCACACACAACTTTTAAAGCAGAAGTTTACGTATTATCAAAAGAAGAAGGTGGACGTCACACTCCTTTCTTCTCTAACTACCGTCCTCAGTTCTACTTCCGTACAACTGACGTAACTGGTGTTATTAACTTACCAGAAGGCGTTGAAATGGTAATGCCTGGTGACAACATCGAAATGAACGTAGAATTAATTTCTCCAATCGCTCTTGAAGAAGGTACAAAATTCTCTATCCGTGAGGGTGGACGTACTGTAGGCGCTGGCGTAGTTGCTTCTATCCAAAAATAATTTTAGCGAAAGCTAATCTTTTAAACCAATTCGGGGGACGCTCCGAATTGGTTTTTTTATTTACCTTTTTCCTTATTATTTTATTACTATATGTTGCTGAACATATTTTATTTAATGATATAGTCTAATGAATTTTACATTTTAAATTGTTCTATACATTATAGACCGCTTACTATTAAGCAATTGGAATTAGATGTTACAATTATTGTGACGTAGGTGTTTGATTTGAAATTTAAAATTTTACTTATTGAAGATATCAATCAATTTTTGAAATGATTCAAGAGCGTTTTAATGCATGGTCTTTAGAAGTTGTAAGACCCTTTGACTTTCAAAATGTGATGGATTATTTTCTGAGTGAAAAGTTTCAACTTGTAATTATTGATATTCAGCTTTCAGCATATGATGGCTTTCATTGGTGTAGAGAAATACGGGCAGTTTCAAAAGTTCCCATTATCTTCTTATCTTCTAGAGACCATCCAATGGATATGGTGATGGCCATGCAGATGGGAGCTGATGACTTTATTCAAAAGCCTTTTCATATGGATGTACTATTAGCTAAAATCCAAGCAATACTACGAAGAACATATGATTACAAAGAGGAGCAAACTGATTTGGCGCGTTGGAATGATGCGACAATTGATTATGCAAAGGGAACAATCCAAAAGGGTGATCATGTTTGTGAACTGACAAAAATGAATTATTTATATTGCGTATTCTATTGCAGCATATGGACCAAATCGTTTCAAGAGATGTGCTTATGCGAAAATTGTGGGATGATGAGAGATTCGTAAATGATAATACACTTTCTGTAAATATTAATAGATTACGTATAAAGCTTGAGGGAATAGGACTAATCGATATAATTATTACGAAAAAAGGACTTGGCTATATGGTAATTACTTCAAAGAGGTGTAAAAATGTTTACACTCTTTCTTAGAGAACGGTACCCCTGGATTTTATTCTTTATCGTATTGTTGGTTAGTATGAATCTCCTCTTTTACTTGTACACTGGTTTTTCCGGGGTTTCAATTGTTTATTTTAATATAGTAACTTTTTCTATGGTCTCTTTATTTCTCGTCGTGCGTTATACCATTGAAACTAGACAAGTATTGCATTACCTGGGAAATATCTCGGAATTAGATAAATTATTATCGTCAGAAAGTATAACATTCACACCTTATCAACAAAAATATGCTGAGGCCATTCATACAATTATTGAAACTAAAGAATTACAATTAAATAATTCTAAAATTCAATTGCAGGAGGAGACTGAGAATCTCCTAGCTTGGGTACACGAAATGAAAACACCCCTTACAGCTATGAAATTAATGATTGAACAAATTGAGGATTTTAAGTTGAACTCCAAACTTGAAAAAGAGTGGCTTAGAATTCATTTATTATTAGACCAACAATTACACAGGACGAGATTAGGAACAATTGAACAGGATAACCGAATGGAACGCTTATGCATCGGATGAAAGGAAATGCCAAATCACTAACATTAATCACAATATTAACAGGGTTATCTGTAGGAATTACAAGTTTATCTTATATTGGCTATTACTCATCTGAAGAAAGTGCAAGACAAGCTTCTCCGTATGATTTTATTCTATTAAATGATCAAGGATTTGAATTTTTAGATCAATTACGGTTGGAGGGAATTGGGTCTGATCAGGATTCGTTTCGTCTTTCAGAAGTAACGTTTAATATTAAGGATTTAGTAGAAGAGTCGTTAAAGGATAGTCCTCTGTTTAGTCATGGAGTGACATCATCGGTTATTCTTATAAGTGATTTTCATAAAGTAGAGCCAAATGTAGAACTAAAAGAAGGAGAGGCATTTTTAACTAGCTATGCAAATTTATTTGCTGA
This sequence comes from Niallia sp., assembly GCA_035556015.1. Lineage (GTDB taxonomy): Bacteria > Bacillota > Bacilli > Bacillales > Cytobacillaceae > Niallia. The sequence goes on from DATMFU010000230.1 coordinate 2,522, forward strand.
ACTGTTACCTCTTCAAAAGGAAAAAGATATTGTCATAAAAGCAGGCGATATAGAGATACCGTTATTTATAAAAGATATTAGAGAAGATTATATATTAGCCAATAAAATAACGTATGGTAATCCTGTTTTTGTTGTATCTGATGACTTGTTTGAAAAGATTAATAAAGAAGCGAAAAAGACAGCAATATGGCGTTCACAAATCGGTATAAATATTACTGAACAAAGTGACTTACATCGTGCGGAGCATATATATTAGAAACTGACACCTGAGAGAACAGTGTATGGGCAAAAATACAAAGACGGACATCAAGATAGTTGGATTCAACAGTCATATGAAGAGCTCAGAAAAGAACAGATTGCAACAATTGGAACAACAGTCTTTATAACTGCATTCCTCGGATTAGCATTCTTATTAACAACAGGGAGTATCCTTTACTTTAAACAGATGGCTGAGGCGGAGGATGAAAGAGAGTCTTACATGATTTTGCAAAAGATTGGATTTTCTACTTCAGACTTGATGAGTGGAATATATGCAAAAATAGGCTTTTAACTTTGGGGTTCCATTAATAATAGGTTTGTTCCATAGTTACTTTGCTGTAAAATCGGGTTGGTTTTTATTTAATAAAGAACTGGTAACACCACTAGTTGTTACTATGTTTGTATATGTTGTTTTATATACTATATTTGCCATACTATCTACCCAGTATTATAAGAAGGTTATAAACAGTTCGCTATGAACAAACGAAGTCGCTAACTATAGTAGTTGGTGACTTTTAACATTGACATTCTAATCATCATTGTTTACACTTTAGCACGTTAGCAAAATAGTAAGGGGAAGTAGGATTTTAGATGAATGCAGTTATAGTTGCTGTTGTTGTTA
>DATMFU010000231.1:0-2693 GCA_035556015.1 Niallia sp.
ATTAGCTTGTTTAAAGTCAGAAGTAACTCGTTATATTTACAAAGTACTTCTTCGTCAAGTACTGATCCTTTTTAAAGGAGTATTTATATGAGTTATTTTAAAAATAATATTGGGTCTAATAAATAACTTTTTTCCATTTTACAACAAAATATGAAAAATGTAGTTGAAATGTACCAATATAATACATAATATAAAACTGAACGTATCGTTTTATATTTATAGAATACCTTATTAATGTTCAAAAAGGAAGGGATGGATTATGTACAAAAACAAATTGGATACCAGTATCGGTTCCTTACAATGGTTTATTTATTTACTAGCGAATTCGCTAACGATTCCAATTATTGTTGGGCAGGTTTTTGACCTTACTACAGTGGAAATCTCAGCGTTAATGCAAAGAACCTTTCTAGTTGTTGGGGTATCTTCTTTTATATCTTCTATGTTTGGGCATCGTTATCCAATTTGTGATGGTCCTGCTGGTATATGGTTAGGAGTCTTTGTATTAATGGGACAAATGGTTGTTACCCAAGGTTTAGATAAGATGGGTGCCCTACAACTATTAGAGGGCGCTATGCTTTTAACTGGAGTATTTCTTGTTGTTATAGGTTTAACGGGATGGATGAATAAATTATTGAGGATTTTTACACCTTTAGTAAATGGGGTTTATTTGACACTTCTCGGCTTTCAACTATCTGGAACGTTTTTAAAAGGAATGATTGGTGTAAGTAATACGTCAACCATCGAAAACCCTGGAAATGTAATGGTCGCATTTGTCATTTTCATTTTAGTATTGATTCTATCTATCTGGGGGAAAGGGTGGTTAAAAAGTTATGCAGTATTAATTGGGATCATTGTTGGTTCAATTGCATTCTTTATAATTAATGGAACCGAACCTATGCCTAACACTTCATCTATTATTTCTTTTCCTGACTTTTTCGCTTGGGGATTACCGAAATTAGATACTGGTATGATTGTTTCTGCAATTATGATTACATTTGTCTTAATTTCTAGCATTATTGCATGTCTTGCTGCAATGAAACAAGTGTTTGATGATCCCACTTTAGAAATTCCGGCGGAGAAAACGAATCAAAATAGAGGTTTCTTAAAAAATTCAGGAATTGTAAGTGGAATTAACACCATGTTGTCTTCTGTTTTTTCAACGGTTGGAGTAGTGCCATTTGCCGTATCTGCTGGGTTTGTTCGCATGACAGGGCAAAGTCGAATGTTGCCGTTTGTCTTAGCAAGTATTGCACTTACTGTTATTTCCTTTTTTCCGACAGTGTATTCAGCCCTTTCGATGTTACCGGGCCCGATTGCATATGCAGCAATGCTTGCGTCATTTACGACAATGGTAGGCATCGGGATTAGTTCTGTATTAAAAGAACCGCTTGACCAAAGACGGTTGACTATTTTAAGTGCAGCACTATCTATTGGAACAGGAGTTTTGTTATTGCCCATAACTGTTTTTATGGCACTACCAACCTTATTACAATATTTATTTAGCAATGGTGTAATGGTAGGGTTAATAATTGCTATTATATTAGAACAAGCATGGGGACCTCCAAAAACGGAAATGAACGTAAAAAATGCTTAGCAAAATTGATTCCATTCCCTGGTATAATGTAGATGAGATAAAAAATAATTAATCTATGAATTTATTAGGTTACTACATTTCAGAGAGGAAAAGAGATGCTAGAGAAAAAAAAGTTAAAACCACAAGCAGTTGGAAGGCCACGCAGTGAAGCTTCGAAAACGGCCATTCTTAACGCAACTGTCAATTTAATAGAGGAAACGGGATACTCAACATTAACGATTGAAGCCATTGCTACACATGCAGGTGTTGGGAAGGCAACAATCTATCGTTGGTGGTCAAACAAATCTTTGCTTGTGTTGGATGCCTTCCTAATGTCCACTGAAACGAACTTGTATTTTCAAGAAAATACGCCATTCCGAGAAAATTTCCGTCAACATCTGGTTACACTTGCAAATGTTTTGAACAGTACTCTTGGAAGAACAGTGGTAGCACTTGTGGCAGAAAGTGATGAAGATTCTGATATCGCACAGTCTTTCTATACAAACTATTTGAAACCACGGCGTGAAGATGCAAAACGAATCTTAGAGCGTGCAATGGCAGATGGGGAAGTCCAGTCAATTATTGACAAAGATGTTGTCGCAGATATGTTATATGGACCTGTATACTATAGGATTCTTATCTATAAGAAGGAAGTAGATTCGGAATTTATTAACACATTATTGGATCAAGTCACAAAAGGAATTATGACTTCTCGAGATTAAATGAGGGTGTTTCTTTTCTTTTTCTTCCGTATTCATTGATCCTATTTTTATCACAAAAATGGTGTTATTTTACTAAACTTGTGGAGAAGTTTGGAGGTTCACAAAGTGGCCACATTAGCATTTTCACTTTATAAGACTGTAGCAGAAATCGAATGACAGTTAATAAATTTATTAATGTTTGTAGTGAATTATGTAATTTATTCTTCAAATAAAAAAACTTTCCTTTTATTTTATTAAATACTTCTGTATACTAATATCAAACTTAATAGAAATAACTAGGGGAGTCCAATGAGTTGGGCTGAGAGGGAAACACAGTGAAGTTTCTTGACCCTTTGGACCTGATCTAGATAATGCTAGCGTGGGGAAGTTAGAATAATTACCTTTATTGTGTAAACTTC
>DATMFU010000232.1:0-10449 GCA_035556015.1 Niallia sp.
ACAGTGAAATTGTCGTAATTGATATTCATAAGATTATTTTTTTGTTAATCTTTAGTATAGTCTTATACATATCTAGAATTGGAGGGTTAATTATATATGAGATCAAAGGAACCTAAAAAGCAAAAATGGTTACGAGTTATAGGTATTGTATTTTGCAATAGAAAAGTACATAAAGTTGCAACAATAAGTGCAGAGTGTTGCCACCCTTGATTTTACTACTAACGTGATTTGGATAATGCATTAGAAAGTCTATAACTCTCTCCAGTAAAAGAAAGTACATGTGCATGATGGATCAAGCGATCTACCAATGCAGCTGTAAGTCTGGAATCAGTAAAAATACGATTCCATTGACTAAATTCTAAATTTGATGTAATAATTAAGCTCTTTTGCTCATACCATTCTGCAATCAATTGAAATAGTAATTCAGAACCTTCTTTACTAAATGGGAGGTAACCCATTTCATCTAAGATTACAAGTTCTATCTTTTCAAATTTCCTTCGAAAAGAAGCTAACTTATCTTGTTTTAATGCTTGTTCTAAGTCTTCAACCAACTGAGATACACGATAGAACCTGACTTCATAACCCAACTGGCAGGCTTTTCTACCTAATCCCGTAGCTAGATGGCTTTTTCCAGTACCAGGAGAACCTATTAGAACAACATTCTGTCTCTTATTAATAAAACTAAGACTAGTAAGCTCGTCTTTATTTATCTGAGATGGAAATCGTATTTGCTCATGCCATTCATAATTACTAAGATTCTTTGAATCAAGGAATTTAGCATTTTTAATAAGTCTTTGTATTTTAGCTTGTTCTCTTAACCGAAATTCCTCGGTAAACAATGCTTCTAAGAATTGTGTTGAAGATTCAAATGGGATTTTCTCATAAATTTCAGCTACATATGCAAGTCTTAGCGACTTACACATACTACGAATGGAATCACTCATTCTTTTTCACTCCCAACATCTGAGGGTGCCAATGAATCATACAGTGACCAATTAACCCCATAGGGGTTACCATTTTGTTCTGAAATTAAATCATAGAACTCCTCATTAATCCTTTTCATATCATGAGTCACAAGCATACTCGCTAACTCTTTTAATCGCGCTCTTCTTAAGTTCAAATCATCAACGGTAATGTAATCTTTAACTCTTCCAGGTAAGTACTTATTATATCTGGAATATGATACTACTCGTGGTTTTCTTATCCAATCTTTAAAAACTGAAACCCATGGTATGGCTCTCCTTTTATTCATATATGGGCGGTAATCTTCATATAGTATTTCACCTTCAGGTGACACGGCTTTAAATCTATCCCATGTTAAGACTAAATATACTTTTGGATAGTTGGCAGCTCGAGGAATATGAATTAATACCTGATCCAAGCGAACTTCATTGTATTTATTTACGCTTACGTCTACTAGTTCTTTGAATACTGGATAATCAGTTTGTGGTAATTCTAATAAATGATGAATCTCCTGTTTCCATAGATCTTCAATCATAACTTCTTTCTCATAATGTAACCTCTGTCTATCTTCCATTAATTTAACTTTTAATATCTCTGTCAAATCTTCAAAACTATTCATTACAGGAGATGAAGTGAAGAAGTTATATCGAACATAACCAACTTTGTTCTCCACGTTGCCTTTTTCATGCCCACTACTGGGGTTACAAACTTGAACTTCAAAACCATAATGGTTTTGGAATTGGATAAAGGCGTCTGTTAATTGAGCTTCCTCAAACTTAGACCTAGTTTTCTTAACAGCTGGAGTAAGGTTATCAATTCTAATCTTTCGTGGAACACCGCCTGATTGTGAAAATAACTTTTTCAACCCTTCTAGAAAACACTCTTGGTTTTCTGATGGTAATGGAACTGCAAAGGCAGCATTACTATATGGATACGACATTACTAAGGTGTGAATATCTACATATTCACCATCTTTTACTGCCTCCATTACACCAAAATCAACTTGAGCTTCACTTGGCGGGTGTTCTAAGCGATCATGGCCTTTATCATTTCCCTCATCATTATGGGTATTTTCCCAGTCTGATACAAAGTAACATACGGTTCTGTAAGAACCCTGAAAACCTAACTCTTTTAGATCAGTGAAGATCTGCTTTTTATTACGACGTAACTTTTTCTTTAACTTTCTATCTTCAAATAGCCAATCAGAGACAATTTCTCCCCAATGTTCTTGATACATCATACCTTCTTTTTCTTTTATAACCGTTTTGGGAATTTGCTCTTCATCTGCATATTTTTTAGCAGTACGCCAATTAATCCCTAAAGTTTCCTGTATTTTTGTAATAGATAATCCTTTGTTATTCCTTAAGCGTTTGATACAATTAATATCGGACATAGCTAGCATCCTTTCATTACCTCCACTGAATTGATTCGACACCAATAACAGTAGAGTGACTTGGGGTGACTGGCAAGTCCTTTTTTTATATCTGCACCTAAAAATTAAAGTGCAGGACTCTGCACTTTTCTATTGCAAAGCTCTGCACTTCTATATTGCCATACACACTAGTAATGTTTTGTCTTTCAAATCCTATTATATATGCTTAATCAAAAAAGAGGTTTTATAGACCTTTCTTATTAAACTAATCTGCACCGTTAGTTTAATAATTCAATAAAAAGTGCATTAATCCTTATTGATCTTAAATATGGTATAATAAAGAAAACGTCTAATCCCTTATACATCAAGGTTTTAGACGTCTATCATTGAAAATTATTGAAGCTTTAATATGCATTATACGAACACTTGTTCTTTTTTCAAAAATATGTTTAACCTGAATAAGTTAAGGAATGTCCTTCTGAAGACATTCCTATTTTTCCCTCAGTAGTACTAATTTATCCTTTTCTTAAACTAACGCACCCGTTAGCTTAAGTACAATCCTTCACAATGTATTGATAGTTAAACACTTAAACTTCTTCCATATAGAATTTTTTTAAAAGAGCATTATGGCAATTAATATTTTTTCGCTAATAAATCTATCAATTTTTGTTTAACTGAGTCCCATTCAATATCAATAATACTGTAAAAAATATTGTCGTGAATGGTACCGTCTGCCTTTACCCTATGTTTACGAAAAGTACCCTCTTTTGTTGCCCCTATTCGTTCAACTGCTTTTTGAGAACGTAAGTTTTGTCCACTAACTGAAAATTGGACACGAAGGACCTTTAATTCTTCAAAACAATACTTAAGTAATAAAAATTTACATTCGGTGTTTACCTTTGTTTTCCAAACCTCTGGCGAAAGCCAAGTCCAACCTATTTCCACATTACGATTTACTTTATCAATATCGCCAATGCGAGTTGTCCCTATTACTTGACCTGTCATATTATCCTTAATAATAAAAGGTATTTGTTTACCTTCCTGCTTATTATTAACAGCCATTATTAATATTTGTTCCAAATCATCCACTGTGTTAACTTCTCGCCAGGTATATTTCCATACTTCAGGGCTTTGTAAAGCTTTAAACAAGACTTCCTTATACTTGATTTCAAGAGGAATAAGTGAAATTGAATCTCCTTCAAGAGTTATATCTTTTTCAATTTTCATCGCAACTTTCTCCCTTTTTACCTAAATATCTAACTAGCAGTTGTACCTATGAATTCCATACTAATAAGGAATTCTCCTCCTTAAAAGATTGTGTTCTTCTTCTTCAACTAACTGCTCCGTTAGTTTAATAATTCAATAAAAAAGTGCGTTAATCCTTCTTAGATCAACGCACACTTTAGTTTAAGTACATTTATTCACAAAGTAATCTTTTTTACAGGTCATGTAGTTGTAGCCCCAGGAAAATGCGAATTTATAACGTTAATCAAATTCAAACATAAAAAAGTCGAATTCCCTGTCCTTTAAGGAAAACGACTTCTTCAAGTAAATCCCCATTAACTTTCTTGGGGATTATTTGTAATCTCTGCGAAGTTAAATTAAACCTGTGCTAGCCCACCATCTACAAATAATTCAACACCCGTTAAGTAACTACTTTCATCTGAAGCAAGGAAAGATACGGCGTTTGCTACTTCGTCAGGTGTCCCAACTTTGCCAGCTGGAATAGTATCTCTGCTATTTTCCATTACTCCTTCAAGTGCATCACCAAAAAGCTCATCGTAGGCAGGCGTAAGAATAGCTCCTGGACTAACCACATTTACACGGATTTCAGTACCTTTTAGGTCAAGAATCCAGTTACGAACTAGCGCTCTTAATGCTGCTTTAGATGCCCCATATACACTAAACGCTGGGTTGCCAATTGATCCAGCAGTAGAGCCTGTTACAATAATAGAACCTACTTTGTTCGGGAATAGTGATAACGCTTTTTGAACAGTAAAGATGGTTCCTTTAACGTTAATGTCAAACGTTGTATCAACCTGCTCTTCAGTAATTTCGCCTAATGGAAGGAAGTTGCCGATGCCTGCATTAGCAAAAAGAATGTCCAACTTGCCCTTTTCCTGCTTTATAAGGTCATATAGTTTGTCTAAGTCTTCAAGCTTAGAAATATCCCCTTGAACTCCAGTTATGTTCTTGCCAATTTGGTTAACTGCTTTATCAAGTTCGTTTTGTCTCCGTCCCGTGATATAAACATAGGCACCTTCTTTTACTAATTTTTGTGCTGTAGCTAGACCAATCCCACTTGTTCCGCCCGTTACAAGCGCTATTTTACCTTCAAATTTATCCATACTTAAAACTCCTTTAGAATTAATTTATTTTATGTTTAATACCTTTAAGTACTTGAAGAACAACTTACAAGTTATAGTATCCTTCAGTAAGCACATTAACGGAAGTACCCACTTTTTTGTGATATAGTAACTAAAAAGTAATAAATGTGGAATGGAGAGGTTTAGACTTGAAAAAATTTAGTTGTGGTTTTGAAGTGACAAAGGAAGTTATTGGTGGAAAATGGAAAGGTATTGTATTATACTTTTTAATGAATGGACCAAAGAGAACGAGTGAATTAAAGCGTATTGTCCCAAATATAACTCAGAAAATGCTGATTCAAACACTTAGAGAGCTTGAAGACAGTGGACTTGTAAGCAGAAAGATGTATAATCAAGTACCACCGAAGGTTGAATATTCATCCACTGAACTTGGAGAATCTCTTAAACCTATCTTGCAGGAGCTCTGTCAATGGGGAAGCCAATATGCGGAGCAAGAGTATGCAGAAGGTGAATATGAAATTGTACAACCAGAACAATTTTCATATTAAAGATAATAAAATTTCATAGAGATCTAAAGGTATTAGTCATCTTAATCCATACCTTCAGAATAAGGTTTAGGAATACTTGAACGCACTATCAAGATGTAATATACATAATGTAATACAGCACTTAAAACACGGAGGACTACCTTAGATTAGATGATTCTTATTATTATTTTAACTTACTTAATTCCTATAGTACTTGTAGTTTGGTATCTGATATATTTTCTAAATTTACAAAAAGAAAACAACAATATATTAAAAATTAGTCGAGATAAACTCGGCTTTTTTCATTGTTTAAACTTTCTCTTGTTATTCAATTATGCTTCCCCGTTTGTCGCACATAAGAAAAGCAGCCTAGTTTGGCCGCCGATTTGGAACATTAGCACCCTTTGCTAAACAACCACGTACTACAACAACCAACAACTAACCATTTTTATCTTCACTGTTTAATAAAATTTTTATAATTTGGCTTGATGAAATAATAAGAGCACATACAGCTAGCGAATAACTAGTGGTATAAAAACTAATATCTAAATAAATATTTCTTATTATTAAAATAGAGGCAATGATTAAAACAATTGTGTTAGAAATTAGTGGACTGCTTCTTTTCAGATAGTTCATCCTTCCTAACCAACATTTCCATAAAAATCCATATCCTTCTTCTACTCCCCTGTTTGCAAATAAAAAAAGCTGCATCTGCAGCTTCTCCAAGATAAGTTTTACAGATTCTGTCTTACTATCAGTGATCTCGATATCTCCAAAGTATTTAATAAATTAGAAGAACCTATTTTGAAAAAAAGATTGATCATTCCTATCTAAGTTGTTCAACAATCGCGTCATTTAACGGCACAACGTTTTTTGAAGTTTGATCAAAATTTATTCCAAATCAGTTTTTAAGAGATCATGTAAAAGACTTGAGATCGGTGTAGGTGACTCCACCTGTTGTGCTGTCTTTTTCAAAAGACCAACATCCTTCAGTGGTATCTCCCTCTGATTTACCTCTTTTTTCTCGGCAATCATATTTCCAATGCTTTGATAAATCGGAGCAGGAAACAACGTTTGTGTCAGCATGTCGACGACGGCTTTTGGATCGACACCCTTGTTCTCAGCTATCGTAAGGGCTTCCCTCAGAGAATATGAAGCAGAAGAAAGCAGGAAGTTTCCTAAGAGCTTGACAAGCGTTGCCGATCCGACCTCCTCCCCAAAATCAAAGATACCCTGTCCTCCCATCGCTTTTAGAAGGGGTTGGACTCGTTTCTTAGCTTGCTGCGATCCTGCAAAAGGAATCCAAAGCTTTTTTGCAGTCGCTGCTTCAGGTCTCCCAAAAATGGGAGCCTCAACGTATGCACTGCCATGTTGTGCGTGCATGGCTGCAAGTTTCTTTGCTGTTTCTGGCATCACTGTACTCATAGATATATGGATCCCATCTGGTCCCAGTTGTCTTAAAAATCCCGGACTTGTCACAATACTTTCCAGAGCCCCATCATCCCACAAAAGAGTCACAACAATTCCACCGGTTGTCACGGCTTCAATCGGTCGATTCACCTTTTGCGCCCCCTCAGCAACCAGTGGTTCCGCCTTGCTTGTAGTCCGGTTATACACCCGGAGAGCATACCCAGCATTTAAAAGATTGGACGCCACAGGGAGACCCAAATTACCAAGTCCAATAAATCCGATTATTTCACTCATTTGCATCAATCCTCCTGATCAGTTGGTTTAAAACATTACGTTAACGTTATGTTTGGGGTAAAAAAAAACCTATCGAGGTTTTTTTTCTTCTAACCAGCGCTCAAAACGTCCTATATGCTCCTCTAACTCAGCACGAAATTGCTGGTACTCTCTGATCTTCTGATCTACTTCAGTGAGATGTTGGCGCAGAACAACGAGCACTTTCTGTTTAGCCTGTACGCCACTAGGATCAATGAAATAGAGATCGATAACGTCCCGAATTTCATCAAGGCTAAGTCCAAGCTTCTTTAATTGGTCAATTTTCCTTAGGCGTGCGAGCGTCTCCTCTGTGTAATAGTGCTGCCCTTGACCTTCACGCTCTCCTGGAGGGATCAATCCAATGCTTTCATAATATCGAACGGTGCGCGGAGTCACTCCGGCTCGTTCTGTCAATTCACCTATCCGCATGCGACCATTCATCGCTCAACCCCCAAACATTACGTTAACGTTATGTTTATAGTATCATTTTAGGCAAGCCATTGTCAAAACTATGCGCTTGTTGCCTCCTTCAAGATTTCTAATAGTCTTAACATAAATATATATCCAATTTGATTACAAGTGTTGTTCAATTACATGGCTCGATTGTTGAAGATGATTTATAAAATTCATTTATCTCCTTTACTAATCTATTTCCTTTAAATTAAAAGCTATTGATTTAATCCCAATCTCCTTTTTTGACTTTTCTAAATTTGCTCATTGTTATAAAGGTATCATTTGTCTATAATTTATTTTAATACCATAAAGGAGGATATTATGTATTTTTGGAATATTAATGCACTTATTACAGCCTTAAGGGAAGATTCCTTTACTGAAAAACAGAAGAAAAATTATCGAAATGTCTTTTGGATTCTAGCAATTATAACTGTTTTATCAGCACCAATAGTTTACAATTTTTCTACTATGAATCAAATTGATATTATTGATTTCATTTGCTTTATTATAATCAATGGGATTGGTTTATTTGTATTATTTCGAATCTATAAAAAAGGCAATTTAAAAAAGTTTTTTCTTCCGTATATAAGTTTAACGATACCCATTTTACTAAGAAACATATTACTGGTGATCGCTTTAGATGTAATTGGATATTTTTTCATTTACGATTTACTACCTTATCAATCTCTCGATGAAACAAATTTAATGGATTTAACAATTTCAATAATAGTGAATGTTGTTTATAACTTAATGTTTATCCATTACTTTAAGATAATTAATAAGTAAGGGTTTTAGTCTTAAAAAGTCCTAAAAATAAAGAATGATACTTATCGTTAATGGACATTTATCATTCTTTATTTCTTGCTAAAAAATTAGATTACGATTTGGTAGATTAGTATTCCACTAATGCTCCACCATGCGATTTTTGAACCCCGACGATTTGATACCAACCTAGAGTAGTTCTTTTATTCCCTCTTACGAAACGAGCTTTTTTACTCCCTTCCGTATACGCATTGCAGACACATTTAAACTCAATTGCTTTGTAATTATTTTAAGGCAATAGTTATACAAATATTTCAAAATATTTGTTCCGCCCAAGATTGCATCTGTATGCGTAGCCTTACTAGACGTGTTAACATAATCAACCACAATAGTAATTGTTTGCGAAGCTGATAGTATTGTAGCATTAGAGAAACCAAACAATGTGTTGATTGTCGCTGCAATTACTCTATCTTTAATAAGTAACGATTGGATAGTATTTGCATTCGTAGTTTTATCCAACATACTTAAATATCCTCTAAATTCCGCTTGGTGCATTTTCCATAATGTTTCTTTCGTCCCTTTAAATGTTGCCTGTCCTTCCGATACTCTCACTTCCAAAAAATAACATCTCTCTTTAGTGTGTAGTAGTTAAGCGCGCTTATACTTTTTAAAGGGAGGTTGAACCGAAAGAAAACAACCATTTTTAAAAAATATGTTAAACTAGAAAAAAAAGGAAAGGGCAGGATATATGAATAAGAAAAAGTCAATTACTATTATTATATTAGTGGTCGTTATTATCGCAGTGATCAGTTATTTCATCTTAAATGCCCCTAAAGAGACTACGTATGAATCCGTCATCAAAGAAAACCTAGACGGAGCTACACTAGACAGCATGGTTATTATAGATTATGCTAATAGTGAAATTAGTAACCATTTCTTAACTGATGAGAAAGAACTTATTCAACAAATAATCGACGACCCAGCAGGGATGAATATAAAAGAAACAGATAAAAATCCGAGGTATGAATATTCCGTAGATATCTTCACAGATAAAGGTCAATTTAATATCGCAGTGGGTAGTGATAACATCTTATACATATACGGTTCTCATACGCCATCACAAGCTTACACAATAGAAGGAAGTAATCTTCTTTTACTAACTATAAAAGACATACTTGCAAGTAACTCCTCTAATTAAGAGGAGTTTCTTCTTTCAAGGAAAGCATACCTTAAAAGAATTTTCATTGCACTTGTACCGTATCCCTTTCAACGGTACTCTTTATCAATAACTATTCCAATACTAAATGTACCATTTCTCTCATCGATACTATAAATTAATACCACCTATACTCATACCTTCTAAATTTTCTATAGTAAACATTATTCTTCCATTTGTTGAAATAAAATCAGCATTTTCCTCTGCAAACTTTTTAGAACCTGAAATGGTTGGAGGCAACTCAATAACACATTCAATAAACGACGAGCAGGAGTATCAAACTTACTAATATAGTCTCCTTCCCAATCTTCAGGTTGAATAGAACGCAACCTAACTTTATCATCTTGCCAAAAATAATTGCTATAATCTATCTTTTCTATCACATTTTCCATATCCATTAAACTCCTAGATTTCATATTTGTATTTCCTACCTATACTACCTATACTAAAGTTCCTTATATGTAAAAAATTCCTTTGTTATTCCTTCTCACCCTAAACTGCACAGTTAGTTTAAGTACAACATTCACAATCTTAATAGAGTAAAGCCTATTGAGAGTTAATTAAATCATCTTTAAATGAGACATTTATCAGGTTGCTTATCCTTTTGATTGCGCTTTTCAAATGCTGCCGCTATTGGAACCTTATCAAGATAAAAATAAAGACTGCCGACTTTGCCGACAGCCTGAGCTGATTTCTTAATAAGAAATCGGCTATTCATTCTACATTTTACTTAATATTTGATTAAGGGAATATAATTCCTCTTCAATTTTAGATAGCCGTTTTTCTAAAGGAGATAGGTTTCCTTTTACATATTCTAATTTTTCTAGATTATGTTGTAACTGTAAATATTCGTCCTTTAACTCTAAAATTTTATATTCAATCTCTTTTTTATTCATTTTCTACCTCTCCATTAAATTATATCTTGTTTTATTCTTTAAAATTCCATTTAACGTTGCTTTCAGGTATATTTGTAATTCTGTATATTCTTAAAAAATCCCTACTCCTTAGTTCAATAATTTCTACAAAAAAGGATGCTTCTCCTTCTTTTAGAATGCAAAATTAAGTACAATACTTCACCATTTAATTTTGCATCGTCAATAATTTAAT
>DATMFU010000233.1:0-11938 GCA_035556015.1 Niallia sp.
CTATTTTTTTGATCTAGGGAAACATTTTTGTTTCTGGCTAATATTATGTAGTAAAAAGGAGAAATGAAAATGAATGTTAATAGAAACACATCAACCAAGATTATTGCTTATTCCTATATTTTTAAAAAGTTCGGTATAATAGAAGGGGAGTTATTTAATCAAATCCACGATAAATTCACCACTAAACATAATAATTAAGAACATATAATAAAAAGGTTAAAAATGGAATATTAGTAACTATCCATTATTAACCTTTTTTTATTTAATTACATGAGGATTTTTTCTCAAGCTTATGGCGCATGAGGAAAGTTGCTATAGCAATTATTAATACAAATGCTAAGCTGACAAAAAAACCTATACGTACGGCTTTTTCGAGGAAGGTTCCACTTACTGCTGCTATTATTAATAAGATACCAAAAGAGGATTTAATTTTATCCCATAGATTTCCCTTTAACACTTTAAAAGAAGAACAAAGGATAAATGCCCAATTGTATAATAATAATATTCCAGCTGCAGTAGTAATATATTCAAAAATCTTCCCAGGCAATAAAAGAGCTGCTAAAACCGATGCAAATAGTCCTACTCCTCCGAGAATGAAGGATGGCAAAGGTAATTGATTTAGTTTTTTTAATTTTTTCTCAAAGATAGAAGGAGCTTCTCCATCACTTGCCATCGTCACAAGTAAATTTGTTACACCAAATAAAGAAGCAGTCATTGTAGAAAATCCTGCAATGATAATCGCTCCATTAAACACATGTGGAAAAAAGCTTAGATGGTAATCTTTTAATGCTGTAACAAATGGACTCTCTTTTTCTGTAAATTGATCAAGTGGCACCATTATTGCAGCTAAACCTAAGGATACTATATAGATGATTAATAAGATAATCAGCATATTCGTACCAGCCTTTGGGGCATCTTTTTTATCTTTAAGTTGCATAGCCATTAATCCAATTACTTCGATTCCTCCATAAGCGTAAAATGCAAACAGTAAAGAAATCCAAAATCCTTTAAACCCTTTTGGGAAAAAATCATTCATGGAATTTGGTACATCGATTTGATTTTTTCCACCATCAATCCAGCCAAAAATAGCCGATGCTACCAAAATGATAAACATAATAATAGCAGCAGTTTTTATGATGGCAAGATAGTTTTCCACTTTATCGAATCCTTTTGTCCCTAGCAATACAACAAAAAGAGACAAAACTGCGTAAATACAAGCAAATACCCAAAGTGGTACTTTTGGAAACCAAAATTGAGAGAGGATAGATAAAGCTGTCAGTTGACTCCCCATAATGAGAATATTTGAAAACCAGTAATTCCATCCACAACTAAATCCTGCCCATGGTCCAAAGGCTTTATTTGCATAGTAACAAAAAGATCCTTCCTGTGGATCAGCAGCTGTCATTTTTGCTAATTGGTTAAATACAATGTATGTACCCAATGCTGCTAACAAAAAGGTAAAGATAATAGAAAATCCAGTCTCTTTTATTCCAAGACTAGAACCTAAAAAATAGCCTGTTCCAATGGTACAGCCCACTCCGATTAACGAAAGTTGCCACCATTTTAAATCTCCGCTTGATGATTTTGATTTCGATTTAGTATGAGACATCCTATACACCTCAAGAATAATAATTCTATAGCAAGATAATAGTTTGTTTGAATAATTCCCCCTTTGAATGCAATGATTAGTATGGCTAATTTTAATAAAAATATTTGTATGAAAATCGCATGGTAGTATATTCTATTTAGTATGAATAGTATTATCAGTGGGAATGAGATGAAAGGATTACTGAACGTAGGGAGCTAAAGATAAAAGCTTGTTAGCTAATGCTAGGGTGTTTTAGTAGAAAATAGTATTCTTAAGCTTTATTATTGTGATTAATATCACTTTTCTAGAAAAAATCTCTATTTTTTTGTTAAAGTTACATTTATTTTTATTTAAAAAGTGGTATTATATTAGATGAGTTTAAGTAAGAGTTGTAAGTTCTCGTACATTTTGGGTTGTTATTATTATTCTGGTATACACCATTACTAAAACTTTAAATGTACCTAACTTCTGCCATCAGTAACTAAACTAGGTGTATAAGAGTATGCGAACTTTTGTGCATTGAATCACAAAAGATTGCCACAAATCATTTAAGCTTAATTGCTTATAGTAAAGGAGAATCTGTTATGTCAGAAACTATTGCACAAACAAATGCTGAAAATCAACTGGCAACTACTAATCAAGATTTATTAGATCAGTTGTTAAAGCCTGAGGTACAACAATCTTTGACAACACTAATTGATCAACTTCCTAAATTGACTGAGTTAGTAAATACAGTAACTAAGTCTTATGAAGTGGTTCAAACTTTATCACAAGATCAAGTGTTTA
The DNA here is from genome assembly GCA_035556015.1 of Niallia sp. Classification (GTDB taxonomy): domain Bacteria; phylum Bacillota; class Bacilli; order Bacillales; family Cytobacillaceae; genus Niallia. The sequence goes on from DATMFU010000233.1 coordinate 2,375, forward strand.
AAAACGATATGGTTAATGCTACTACAGAAATGGTTGAGCCTGTAATTCATTCTGTTAAAGGTTTAGCTTCTGCAGCAATTGAAGCAAAAGATCGTGCGGAAGAAAGCAATGAAACAATTGGGATTTTTGGATTGTTAAAAATGATGAAAGACCCTCAAGCTCAAAAGCTATTCCGTTTTTTACAAAGCTATCTACAAATTATGTCAGAACGCGATAATAAATAATCTTTTTTGGAACTTGCCTACCAGCTTATGTGCAAATCGCAAATAAGTTGTAAATGAAAGTTGCCAATATTTTTAATGGAATAAGGACGGAGGATTATACTATGTCAAAACATATTGTTATTTTAGGTGCTGGATACGGTGGTCTTTTAGCAGCTTTAAATGTTCGTAAATTTTACAACAAAGAAGAAGCTAAAGTGACAGTTATTAATAAATATCCTACACATCAAATTATTACGGAATTACATCGCTTAGCAGCTGGAAATGTATCTGAACAAGCAGTAGCTATGCCTTTAGAAAAATTATTCAAAGGTAAAGATATCGACTTGAAAATTACAACAGTTGATTCTTTCTCTGTAGATAATAAAGAAGTTATCTTAAATGATGGATCTAAATTATCTTATGATGCATTAGTTGTTGCATTAGGAAGTGTTACTGCTTACTTCGGAATTCCAGGTCTTGAAGAAAACAGTATGGTTCTTAAATCTGCTGACGATGCTAACAAAATTTATAACCATGTGGAAGAGCGTATTCGTGAATATGCGAAGTCAAGAAAAGAAGAAGATGCAACCATTCTAATCGGTGGTGGCGGTTTAACTGGGGTAGAATTAGTTGGAGAACTTGCTGACATTCTTCCTGGTATGACTAGAAAATATGGTGTAGATTACAGAGATATTAAATTACTTCTTGTTGAAGCAGGTCCAAAAATCCTTCCTGTTTTACCAGATGATTTAATTGCACGTGCTACAGCAAGCTTAGAAAAACGCGGTGTGACATTCTTAACTGGCTTAGCTGTTACAAATGTTTCAGGTAATGTAGTGGATTTAAAAGATGGACAAAAGATTGTAGCAAATACATTTGTTTGGACAGGTGGAGTACAAGGAAATCCATTAGTAGGAGTTTCTGGTTTAGAAGTGAACCGTGGACGTGCAACTGTTAATGAATTCTTGCAATCTACTTCTCATCCTGAAGTTTTTGTTGCAGGAGATAGTGCTGTCTACTTCCCAGACGGTCCAGAAAATCGTCCAGCACCACCAACTGCTCAAATCGCTTGGCAAATGGGTGAATTAATTGGTTATAATCTATATGCATACTTAGAAGGAAAAACTTTAGATGCATTCGATCCAATTAATTCTGGAACATTAGCAAGTCTTGGTAGAAAAGATGGGGTTGCTATTGTAGGTGGTAGCTCTACACCACTAAAAGGTCTACCTGCTTCCTTAATGAAAGAAGCAAGTAATATTCGTTACTTATCACATATTAAAGGATTATTTAGCTTAGCTTATTAATTCTTTATTTCAGAAGCTATTCCTTTTTAAGGGAATAGCTTCTTTTTTTATATTTGCTTTTAGTATTTTACGTAAATATTAGAAAAAGCACGAGATTCGAAGGGGGAGATGTATTGTTCCACGTAATTTCATTATATTCTTAGAAAATCTATCATTTTAACGTTTTTTTCGCTTTTTCTCAGGTTTACAATACTTACATATGGGAGTAATATCATTTCAAATGGAAATTAAAAACAAATCGCTGAATCCACTGGAACGGGGGACCCAAATTTGTGTATTGCGCACTTGGGGTGAATCCTTTTAATTAAGGTAGGGCAACTCTCAGATGCCCGAATCCGACAGCTAACTCCGTAAGCGTTTAGAGAGGAGAAAAATACTGTTGATCGTAATTATACGACCACGGAGTTGTTCTCTGTGGTTTTTTTGCTATTCCAAAACAGTGTAATTCCATTGGAGGAAATGAAATGAACAGATTTATAGTGAAAAGATGGATGATTGGTAAACCATTGAAAACAAGTGAACTTGGAGAACAAAAATTAAATAAAATAAAAGCTTTAGCTATCCTTTCTTCTGATGCACTATCATCCGTTGCCTATGGTACAGAGCAAATATTACTTATATTAGCATCCATAGGATTTTTAGCATATTGGTATTCCATTCCGATTGCTATGGGAGTTTTAGTATTGTTACTAGCATTAATACTATCTTACCAACAAATTATCTATGCTTATCCTAAAGGGGGAGGGGCTTATGTTGTATCAAAGAAAAATCTTGGTGATCATGCCGGCCTAATTGCAGGTGGATCTTTATTAGTAGATTATATATTAACAGTTGCAGTTAGTGTTTGTGCAGGGACAGATGCAATCACTTCAGCTTTTCCAAGCTTACAACCCTATCAAGTATTAATGGCAATTTTATTTGTGCTGTTTATAACTCTATTAAACCTAAGAGGTGTTACAGAATCAGCATCTATTTTAGCTTATCCGGTATATATATTTGTGATATCGATGGCTATATTGATAGGCGTTGGGATATGGAAGATTCTCACTGTGCAGAGTTTAGATACGATACACACACCTATTGGAACCTCTGTACCTGGGATAAGTATCTTTTTATTGTTAAAGGCATTTTCTTCTGGTTGTTCTGCCTTAACAGGTATTGAAGCAATTTCTAATGCGGTGCCTAATTTTAAAGAGCCTTCTGCAAAAAATGCAGTTAAAACACTGACTCTAATGGGAGTTATTCTTGCTATCTTGTTTTTTGGTATTACTTTTCTAGCTTACTGGTTCGGAATTTCACCGAATTCAGAAGAAACGGTTATTTCGCAAGTTGCAAGTGTAGTCTTTGGTAAAAATATCATATACTACTTTATTCAAGGTATTACTGCTTTGCTATTAGTACTAGCAGCAAATACAGGATATGCTGCTTTTCCTTTGCTAGCAGTTAATTTAGCAAAAGACAAGTATATGCCTAGAATTTTTTCTGTACGAGGAGATAGACTAGGATACTCTAATGGGATATTGACATTAGGATTAGCATCGATCCTATTAATCCTATTATTTCAGGGGCATACTGAACTACTTATACCACTATATGCTGTAGGTGTATTTATTCCCTTTACGTTATCTCAAGCAGGTATGAGTATGAAATGGCTGAAAGAAAAACCTAATGGATGGGTAGGAAAATTCACGATAAATTTTATAGGTACGAGTATTACTTTTAGTGTGCTGCTAATATTATTTTCAACAAAATTTTTGAAAGTTTGGCCAGTATTTATCTTTTTACCTCTTATTGTTTTACTATTTTCTCGAATAAAAAAACATTATGACAATGTAGAGGAACAATTAAGGGTTAATTGTGATGTGAAAAATCATCCAATAAAAGGAAATATCGTTATTCTTCCTGTTTCTGGAATTACTAGAGTTGTAGAAAACTCGTTAGAATATGCAAATGTGGTTGGAACTACTATTATCGCAGTGTATGTAGCATTTGATAAGGAAAGTCAAAAACAGATGGAAGAAAAGTGGGAAAGGTTTAGACCGAATATTCGGTTAGTAACTCTTTACTCGCCGTATAGAAGTCTCATTAGTCCTCTAAGAAGATTTATTAAAATAATGAAAGAGAAAGGGGAGGAGCAAAATTATGGCGTTACCGTAATCATTCCACAATTTATAATGAAGAAAAGTTGGCATAATATTTTGCATAATCAATCTAGTTTACTATTGAAAGCACATTTATTATATAGAAGTAATATTATTGTTACAACCGTGCCGTATCGTTTAAAAAAATAAGCCCTTTAATAAATGGATAATTTTATGAAATCTTCACAAACTAATTTTATATGTGGAGAGTCAGAAATTATCCTTTTTACTTATCTTTATTACATATTCTACATTGTTACTAGGTTCAATTTTATAATTAGTAAGGTGGAAATAAAACTAACAATAGCTTCTCTATACTATTGTTCAATTTCTTGAAGGGGTCTATTGTATGAAAAGATTTTATTTTGCATTAATAATTGCTAGTTGTTTTGTTTTAAGTGGATGCTGGGATCAATCAGAGTTGGGGGAAAATTCTATTGTTACAGGTATTGCTGTTGATAAAGGGGAAAAGAAAAAGTATAAGCTTTCTATAGAGTCGACGGCTGCAACAGAATTAAATTTTAGAACAGCACAAGGTTTTGCACCTGCATTCGTTTACTCCATTGAAGGTGATACAATTGGAGAATTAACACATCTATTTAATAGGGTAAGTTCTACGCATTACATATTATCACACACAAGGGTCCTAATTATAGGGGAGCCTCTAGCAAAAGAAGGTTTTTTGAGCTTTATTGATTTTTTTGATCGAAACAGAGAAATAAGAGATGATTTTAAATTAATTGTAGCTAAAGAAGGGAATGCAGAAGACCTCTTAAAGATAACGAATGATTATCAAAAAGTGTCTTCTTTAAAAGTGTTTACACAATTAGATAATATGCTAGAGGATTGGGGAGGAGCTCCTGGTATGAAGTTGAAGGATTTTATTAGAACCTATGCTTCTAAAGGACAAGTTCCAGTTCTTGGAGCAATGACTATTCAAGGAAGTAAAGAAGAAGGTGGGAGCATGGATAATTTGAAACAAACTGTTCCTGCTGCGATTGGGAAAATTGATTCATTAGCTTTTTTTAAAGATGGAAAGTTGATAGGATATTTGCCAATTAAGGATACAAGATTGCTTCTTTGGGTACAAAACAGAATAGTGCAAACAAGTTTAACGATTCCATACAACAATAATAATGATTTTTTTGGTATGAGAGTATTGAGATCTAAAACAAAGGTTAAGGCAAGAGAAGTGGATGGTAGGCCACAATTTGACATAAAAATATATATAGAGTCTGTATTAGACGGTTCTGATAAAAAAGTAAACCTTAAAAAAGTATATGCCTTCGAAAACTTGGAAAAAACAGCTCAAGAATATTTAGAAGGAGAATTTACTCAATTATTTAAGAAGATGCAAAATGAATATGGAGCAGACATTTTCGGGTTAGGGGAGATGTATAAAGACCAAGATTATAAGAGCTTCAAAAAATACCATGATAATTGGGAAGAGGGATTTAAATTAGCTACTATTAAAACACATGTAGACCTAGAAATAAAGCGTAGTGGAATAAGAAATAATAGTAATAATTGATAGAATATTATTTATATTGGTATGATGTAGAAGGAATGATACCAAACATGTAAAGGGGAGAGATAAACAATGGAAATTAAAGAACTTATTAGTACAAGACGAACCATTAAGAAATTTAAAGCAGATAAAGTAGAAAAAGAGAAGATCGTGGAATGGTTGCAGGTTTCTACCTTTGCTCCCAATCATAAAATGACAGAACCATGGCAAGTTTTGTTCCTAGGGGATGAGACAAGGAAGGAGTTAAACCATAAGACTAATTTTGGAAATGCACCGATGTTAATTGCTGTATTATCAAATAAAGGAAGAAACGTGCTAGAAAGAGAAGAAAATTATGCATCGGTTTCCTGTTTTATACAGAATTTTATATTACAAGCATGGGATTCTGGTGTTGGTACTTTTTGGTCTTCCGTGGGTGCTTCACAATTAGGAAGAAAAGTATTACAAGTAAGTGAAGAGTATGATGTGGTTGGAGTTATTGCGATTGGATATCCTGAAGAAATTATGGAACGTAAAGAACGTACTGTAATCGAAGATAAAATAAAGTATTTAAATTAGTAGTAGAAAAGTTTTCCTATTTCTGCCCTCTCCATTCTTATTGCGATAAATTGGTAAAGTATACTATAATACTCTAGTAAAATCGCATAATGACTTCTTAAATTCTAAAAAAAGATGTCATGTAGGAGGACTGTAAGTGAAGAAATTGCTGTTATTAGCAACAGGTGGAACAATTGCTTCTGTGGAAGGAAAGGAAGGATTAGTTCCCGGGTTGACTGCAGAAGAGCTTCTTCAATACTTTGACAATGATTCATTGGAAGTGGATGTTACCTGTGAAATAATCATGAATAGAGATAGTACAAATATGCAACCTGAACATTGGGTAGTGATGGCAGAAACAATCGCAAAACATTATCATGATTATGATGGTTTTGTCATAACGCATGGTACAGATACATTAGCATACACATCTGCTGCATTATCATATATGCTTCGAGGATTAAAAAAGCCTGTAGTAATTACTGGTTCACAAGTACCTATTAGTTTTAAACATACGGATGCGAAGAAAAATGTTAATGATAGTATTCGTTTTGCAAGAGAAGACATTGGTGGTGTCTTTGTAGTCTTTGACGGAAGAGTAATAATAGGTACAAGGGCAGTGAAGATGCGAACGAAAAGTCACGATGCCTTTCAAAGTATTAATCATCCATATGTTGCCTCTATAAAAGGGGAAGAAATATCATATATATGGAAACCAGAGGAATCACCAACGGATTTAATCTTAGATACAAGTTTAAATCCAGAAGTATTTCTATTGAAATTACATCCAGGTACAAAGCCAGAGATTTTTGATTTTATAAAAACAACTTATAAAGGCGTAATAATTGAAAGTTTTGGTAACGGTGGATTGCCGTTTGAACAACGAAACTTGTTACCGAAAATAGAAGAGTTAGTGAATGCTGGTATTGCAGTTATTATCTCAACACAATGTTTAGAAGAAGGACAAGATTTATATTTATATGAAGTAGGTAGAAAAGTAGCTCAATACAATATTATTTTATCAGCAGATATGAACACAGAAGCTATTGTGGCAAAGCTAATGTGGGTATTGGGCAGTGAAACTCGACTTGAGGATATAAAACAACGAATAGAACAGCCAGTTGCTTATGATTTATCCCTAAAATGGGAACTGAATAAATAAAAAAACTCAAATTGATCCATATGGATTAATTTGAGTTTTTTTTGTTTTAAAAACAAATGAATTGGGTATTTATACACTTTATTATGCCGATTTTTTTAAAAAAACCTCTTTATGCTTACACAAATGTGCTCCTTATTTATTGAATCCTTGGTAATTTTACAAAAATAATCCTCCTATATGATAATGGATATTTACGGAAATTAAACAAAAACGTGACTAAAGAATCATATACTAGTAGAATAATAGATAATAATATAGGTATTATAGAATATTGTATGTGGATTTATAAGAATTCAGTTCTTATGAAATAGGTTAAAAGAATCTAATTTATTTTTGGATGTTAAAAGAACTAGGAGGTATGTATTAAGTGAAAAAAGTAGTAGTACCTGGAATTTTTTTAGCGGCATTGTCCTCTCCTTTATTTATTGATGAGGTAAAAGCGGCTTCTAATAATGTGAAAATTGTTGATGTGGATACAGGATCTAAATTAAATGTGAGAGTGGGACCTTCAACTAGTTCCAGCACGATCATGTCTTTAAGTAAAGGAAAAGAAGTTACGATTATTTCAGAGTCTAATGGATGGTCTGAAATAAAAGTAAATGGAAAAAACGGCTATGTATCGTCAAAATATCTTATCTCTAAGCAAACAAGTACAAGTAGTGAAAAAAGCATAAAATACGTATCGATTGATGCTAATTCTAGTTTAAATGTAAGAAAGTCTCCATCTAGTCAATCTAATGTATTAACTAAATTAAGTAATAATACAAAAGTTGAAGTGTACGCTGAATCGAACGGTTGGTCGAAAATCAAAGTAAACGGAATAGACGGATATGTTGCGTCACAATACATAAAAGAAAGTAAAAGTTCAGCGGTTCAGAAGGAAGCGAAAGATACAAGTAGTACGGTTAAGAAAGAAACAACTAACACTAGTGCTAGTAATTCTTCTAAAGAAACAAAAACAGTTACAAAGTATGTGAATGTAAGCAGCGGTTCAAGTTTGAATTTACGTACAAAGCCATCAACTACTTCTTCTGTCATTGTTAAACTGGCAAAGGATGTTTCTGTAACCGTTATTTCTGAATCAAATGGCTGGTCCAAGATAAAAGTCTATGGTAAAGAAGGATATGTATCTACTACCTATTTATCTACTAAAAAGACTACAAGTACTACAGCAACGAACAAAACGAGTACGTCTAAACCAGCAAGCACCGTAAGTGAAGAAAAACAAGTGGTGAAATATGTTAATGTCGATCAAAATTCTACCCTTAACGTAAGGAAATCTGCTTCTACTACAAGCTCTGTTCTTACAAAACTGAAAAGTAATACAAAAGTTACTGTATTATCAGATAAGAATGGCTGGTCCAAAATAAAAGTAAATAACATAGAAGGATATGTAAGTAGTCAATATCTGGTAAAAAAGACCACTTCTAATAAGAATGAGTCAAGTAAAAATGATACAAAAAATCAAACAGATACAAAAGAACAAATTAAAGATAATAAAGATTCTGTCCTCAGTGTGGAAAAAGTAGTAAATATTGAAGCGAATTCTAGTTTAAATGTTAGATCAACACCATCAACAAGTGGGAAAATAGTAGATAAACTAAAAGCGAATCAAATAGTAACCGTACTTTCTGAATCAAATGGCTGGTCCAAAATAAAGGTGAATAATAAAGAAGGATATGTAAGCAGCCAATATCTGAAGGTAAAAGCTACTAAAAATGAAGAAGAGATAAAAAATGAAACAGATAAAAGTAAAGATGTTGAAGATAAAAAGGATTTGAAGGAAAAAGTAGTAAATATCAATGCTAATTCCAATTTAAATGTTCGAGCTAATGCATCAACATCTAGTAAAGTTTTGACAAAACTTTCATCTGGTACTGTTGTTACGGTGATATCAGAAAGCAATGGCTGGTCTAAAATCAAAGTGAACAATGTAGAGGGATATGTAAGTTCTGAATATTTAGCGGAAAAAGTAAGTAATATTTCAGACTCAGTATCAGAAAAGAATTATACAAACTATCATTTAACATTAGATGAAATGACTAATATACAATTAAAGGCGAATCCCCAAACAGATAAGCAATATGATACATACATTAGAGAAGATGCAGTTGCGTTTAAAAGTGCAGATTCCACTAAGGCTACGGTACTAGGTAGTGGCTGGAGATTACGAGGAGGTGCTGGAACAGATTACTCTGTTGTAAGTACACTAAGTAGTGGCCAAGTATTAACAGTTACTTCGAAAGTAAAGGGTACAGATGGATATTATTGGTATAAGGTGAACTATAATAAGAGTTGGGTTACTGCGAGTAAAGAGGATACTGCTTATTATATTAACCCAAATAACTTTATCGATAACAGTTTAGAATCCCTTCAATTTCTTAACCTAGCTAAAAAAGCCAATGTTAATGATGGGGAAGTAAATAAAAATATATTAGCAGGGAAGGGGATTCTTGCTGGTAAGGCATCTTCCTTTATTACTGCAGCAAATGCTTATGGAATAAATGAAATTTACCTTATTTCCCATGCACTTCTTGAAACGGGTAATGGAACATCTACTTTAGCAAATGGAGTTAAAGTTAATGGGAAAACTGTTTATAATATGTATGGGATAGGAGCTTATGATGGTACTGCCATTTCAAGTGGAGCAGAATATGCATATAATGCAGGATGGTTTACACCAGAA
>DATMFU010000234.1:0-3523 GCA_035556015.1 Niallia sp.
TCAAAGTCTATTTATAATATTTATTTAGTCTATAACGAATACAATAAAGTCCCACTACAAATCATCAATCCAAAGCTACGATTAAAGAAACAACAAACAGACAACCATCATTTTTACAAAACGAAACATGAACATTTGGCATTGAAAATCATTTGAGGGACAGACCCTCAGCGCTTTAAAGTGCTGAGGGTCTGTCCCTCTCATTTAATATAGTCCACAAATCGTTGGAATGCCACTTGCCCAGTTGTATTTCTTTTAAATACTCCTGCATGGTGGAGTATTGTTTCGAATACATGGCCGATTTCCTTTTGTAGAATAGACTGAACGTTTGACTCTGTAATTTCAGCATATTTATTTTTTATGGTTTTTGCCCAATTTAAATGTTTGGCAATACTCTCTTCACTAGTAATTCTATCTTCATAATCTGCATGCACCATTTGGTCAGCTAATATGTTCATTTCCTCTTTTAAACGACCTGGTAACACAGCCAATCCCATTACTTCAATTAAGCCAATATTTTCTTTCTTAATAGAATGTACTTCTTTATGTGGATGGAAGATTCCTAGTGGATGTTCTTCACTTGTTCGATTATTTCTTAACACCAAGTCTATTTCATAAAGATCCTGTCTTCTTCTTGCAATAGGAGTGATTGTATTATGGCGTGTCTCATTCGTATAAGCAAAAATATCAACACTTTCATCACTATACCCAATCCACTTCTGCAAAATATCTTCAGAAGCCTCTACAAGTTCTTGGATGTCCTTCCCTTGAAGACGGATAACAGACATTGGCCATTTAACAATACCAGCACGCATAGTAGGATAACTACTTAAGGTGAACTCCTTTTCTATTTCTGCTTTTGCCATCGGAAAATCATGGTATCCCCCTTGGAAATGTTCATGTGACAAAATGGAACCTCCAACAATTGGCAAGTCAGCGTTGGATCCCATAAAATAATGAGGATACTCTTGAACAAATAATAACAATTTTTCAAACGTTTCTTTTGATATCTTCATTGGAACATGTTGCTCTGAAAAACAAATAGCATGTTCGTTGTAATAAACATATGGGGAGAATTGCAGATACCACTTTTCATCCTTTAATGTAACCGGTATGATACGATGATTTTGTCTCGCTGGATGATTAATTCTGCCTGCATACCCTGCATTTTCTTTACAAAGTAAACATTTCGGGTAGGAACTTTGTTTACTTTTCTTTGCTGCTGCAATAGCTACTGGATCTTTTTCTGGTTTAGATAAATTAATCGTGATTTCTAATTCCCCATACTCCGTTTGAGCCAACCACTCTTCATTTTTTGCTATTCGGTCTGTACGTATATAATCTACGTTTTCAGAAAACTGATAATACCAGTTTGTTGCCTTTTCTGGTCCTTGTTCTTTATATATTTCTGTAAACTTCCGAATCATCTCTGATGGTAGAGGAACAAAACAGCCCATTAATTTTGTATCTAATAAGTCTCGAAAAGTAATGGTGTTTTCTTGTAATCTATTATTTTCTGCTGCCCAATCTAGAATGGCATCTAATTCGTTTCGTAAATCGATCGTTGACTCTGCCTTTAAGTTTTGAGGAATATAATCCTCTAAACTTAGAACTTCCAATAACTTATTTCTTACTACATCCATATCGTATTCCGTAATTAATTCTTTCTCCAAACCATATTGAAGCAATTGTTCTATGTGATGATAAATAGTATTACTCATCTAACATTGCTCCTTTCTCTCTATTTTAGTATCCTTCTGGGTGCTTTTGATACCATCTCCAAGCAGTGCTAATCATTTCTTCTAAAGAGGTATATTGTGGATTCCATCCTAACTCTTCTTTTGCCTTTTCAAAAGAAGCAACCAGTCGAGCAGGATCCCCTTGTCTTCTCGGAACAACCACTTCTGGAATAGGATGCCCGGTTACTTTTCGAACTGCCTCTATCACTTCTTTTACAGAGAAACCAGTACCAGTTCCTAAATTATAAGTTCCACTATCTTCATATTTGCTTAATTTTTCAAGTGCTAGTATATGAGCATTCACTAAATCAATGACATGAATATAATCTCTAATGCATGTTCCATCATCGGTATCGTAATCATCCCCATAAATACTAATATAGTCTCTTTTCCCTAAAGCAACTTGTAAAATAATCGGGATAAGATGCGTTTCTGGAGAATGGTCTTCCCCAATTCTCCCCTCAAGATGGGAACCAGCCACATTAAAGTAACGAAGTACTACATAATGGATGCCATATGCCTGTTCTGCCCATTTTAACATCTTTTCTATAGCTAATTTCGTTTCCCCATAAGGATTGGTTGGATTCGTTGAATCACTTTCCTTAATTGGAAAAGTTTCTGCCTCTCCATAAGTTGCCGCAGTGGAAGAAAATACTATTTTCTTCACTCCATTTGCCTTCATCGTTTTTAAAAGACATACTGCACTATAAACATTATTTTCATAATATTTTAATGGATCATTCACACTTTCTCCTACTAATGAACTTGCTGCAAAATGGACAACCGCTTGGATTTGGTTTTCTTTGAACACATTATCTAAAAATGCTTCATCTCGTAAATCTCCTGCATATAGAGTTGCCCCTTCTAGGACTGCCTCTTTATGGCCTGTTTGCAAGTTATCTACTACAATGACTTCTTCTCCTCTATCTAAAAGCTGAGAGACCATATGACTTCCAATATATCCTGCTCCACCAGTCACTAATATAGCCATTTCCTTTTGCCTCCTCTCTTCTTCCCTTCTATGCTACCTTTATTCATTCACGATCTCTTTAACAATCTCTTTTGCGCCATCTCCAACATTCACTACATAAAAATCTGCTTTAAGTCCTGTTTTCTCTTCGTATTCCACTCCTACATTTTCAATGAATGAGTCTATCTGGTTATTTTCGACAATGCTTATTGTACAGCCTCCAAATCCTGCCCCAGTCATACGAGAACCAATTACTCCATCTTGTTTCCAAGCAGCTTCTACTAATGAATCTAACTCTTTACCGGTTACTTCATAATCATCTCGTAAGGAAACATGAGAAGCATTCATCAATTTTCCAAAAGCAAGAATATCTCCTTCTTCGAGCTTTGCTACAGCCGTTTTCGTTCTAGCATTCTCGTGAACTGCATGTTTTGCTCTTTTTCTATCTATCTCATTTTTAATAAGATGTGCATATTCATCAAATTTACTTGGAGTTAACTCCCCTAAAGAATTAATAGTTAATTCTGTTTGTAAATCCTGCAGTGCTCGTTCACATTCTCCTCGTCTTTCATTGTACTTGGAATCTGCAAGACCTCTTTGTTTATTCGTATTGGCAATAATTAGTGATGCATTCTTTAAGTCAAGTGGGCTATAAATATACTCTAATGTGTCACAATTTAATAGAATGGCATGCTTTTCTTTCCCCATTCCAATCGCAAACTGGTCCATAATGCCACAGCTTACACCTATAAATTCATTTTCAGCTTGCTGACACAATTTCACTAGTTCTACTCGATCCATTCCAAAGGAAAAT
>DATMFU010000235.1:0-2524 GCA_035556015.1 Niallia sp.
ATGGGGAGTTATAAATACGAAATTAAGACTATTGATACACATACAGTGGGAGAAGTGACTCGTATCGTTGTAGATGGTTTTCCAGAAATCACAGGAAATACGATGATGGAAAAGAAGAATTTTATTATGGAAAATTATGATCATATAAGAAAGTTGCTAATGAATGAGCCACGTGGTCATAAAGATATGTTCGGTGCAATTATAGTTAAACCCGCCAATAAACAGTGTGATATCGGTGTAATTTTTATGGATAGTGGATCTTACCTAAATATGTGTGGTCACGGAACAATAGGTACCGTAACAATGTGTTTAAATAGGGGATTGATAGAAAGAAAAGATAGGGTTTTAGTTGACACTCCATCAGGCATTATTGAATGTTTCGTTCATTACAACGGTGATTACGTTGAATCTGTGGAGTTTAAAAATGTTCCGGCTTTTGTTCTACATAAGGATTTACACCTTGAAGTAGATGGCTTAGGTCCAATTCAATTAGATATTGCCTTCGGAGGAAGTTTCTTTGCAATAGTAAATTCAAACGAGTTGAACATTAAAATCGATTTGAATAATAAGCAAGAAATTATTAAATACGCAAGTCTTATTAGGAAATACATCAATACAAATATTGAAATTAAGCATCCATTCATTGAAGAAATTAAGTCTGTTGATTTGGTAGAGATTTCAGAGAAAATTGCAGACAATCATTTTAAAAATGTTGTTGTTTTCGGGAATGAACAAATTGATCGTTCACCATGTGGAACGGGGACATGTGCAAAAATGGCAACACTTTCACTAGATGAAGGAGAAACAATTATTCAGGAAAGTATTATTGGTTCAAAATTTATAGGAAAGATATTAGATAAAACTAATGTAGGAGATTATGAAGCAATTATTCCAACTATTCAAGGTTCCGCTTGGATTATAGGAGAGCATAAATTTATGCTTCATTCATCAGACATTTATCCAGAAGGGTTTGTCGTTTAATTATTCAAATATAACAAAAAGGGGATTGGGTTATGACGAATAAAATATCTTTCATTCACATTCTATTAATAGGCTTTATGTTATTTGCGATGTTTTTAGGGGCAGGAAATGTAATATTTGCTCCTATGGTGGGTCAACAGGCTGGAATAAATACACCGATTGCAATGGCAGGCTTCTTAATTACAGGGGTTGGATTGGTTTTACTTGCAATAGTCGCTTTAAATAAAGGGGGAGGCACAGTAGAAAATCTAGCAAATAAAGTTTCCCCAAAATTCTCTTTAGTATTTTCTATTTTGCTATTTCTTGCCTTAGGACCTTTTTATGTAATTCCTCGTACAACATCAGTTGTATATGAAATTGGATTAAGACAATTATTCCCAAGTGGAGCGAATCACATATTGTATTTATTGATTTTCTCTATTATTTTTACAGTACTAACAGTATATTTATCATGGGAAACTTCAAAGTTTGTTGATAGATTAGGAAAGCTAATTACACCTGTATTCACTGCACTTTTAATTATTATTGTAACAAAGTCTATTATCACACCTATGGGTAATGCTCAAGCACCAGTAATAGATGCAGGATATGAAACAAGTATGGCTGCCTTTTTAAAAGGTTTTACGCAAGGTTATTATACAATGGATGTACTGGCTGCATTTGTTTTTGGCGGTATTTTCATTAAGTCTATTGAATCATTAAATTTAAAGAGTCAAAAAGAAATATCTAAGGTTTTCTTCCAAGCTGGACTTATTACAGTAATAGGGTTAATTGCTTTACAGGTTTCTATGGCTTGGATTGGAGTATCTAGCGTAGAATCTATAGGGCACATGGCGAATGGTGGCGAAGTTATTGCGTTAGCATCTAAAACATTGTTTGGACAAGTAGGTATTTACTTAATTGGAATTGTTATTTTCCTAACAGGTATTACAACAAATGTAGCCTGTTTAGCAGCAGTAGCTGAATATTTTGCACGTATTCTTCCTAAAATCTCTTATAAAAGATGGTTAATTATTTTTGCTTCTTTAGGTGTAGTATTTACAAACTTTGGACTAACAAAAATACTATCAATGGCATCACCAGTATTAATGTTATTATATCCAATAGCAATTACGTTAATAATCCTTACCTTTACAGATAAATGGTTTAATAGTGCACAAAGCGTTTATGTGGGGGCAATGACAGGGACTTCAGTTGTAGCCATTTTGGATGCACTAAAAGACGCTAAATTTATGGTTGAGGAAATCAATAATACATTTGCATTTATCCCTTTATTTACAGCGGGTGCTGGATGGTTGATTACTGGTTTAATAGGTGCACTTATAGGATACTTCTTCAGAAATCGAGTTAATCATGAAATGCAGGTTGAAGGCGAAGTGTCAAACTAAGCATTTAGTAAATTAAATAGGTGTTAGATTAAGGCTACTTTACAATGCAATAAATCAGGCATTGTATAAGTAGCTTTTTTATAAGCTGAATATCATATCTTATAGTCAAGATGTTCTGACGAAATGGATGGAAGAAGAACGAGAATTAGAAAATT
>DATMFU010000236.1:0-9179 GCA_035556015.1 Niallia sp.
AAAACCACTTATTAAAAAGGTAACTCCTCTTCTAAAAAAGTGGATGGATTAATAATTGACTTTTCACATAAAAAAGCATGTATTGAACAAAACCAAAATTAACAAACATTACATCTAAAAATTTTGGTCATTTCATTCAAACATGCTTTTTATCTTTGATTTGGCAATTTATTCGTTTTCTTATAGTAGTCAATCGCTTTATTTAATTCGCTAATGAATTCCTTATCCACTTTTGGACTACATGGTCCAAGTAAGGTAATATCATCTTCCATTCCAAATGTTTCATTACCTTTTATTAATTTACCTTCATCAAATCGTTCCGCAATTTGCATATAAAGTTTAGGAATATCCTGAACCGTACTGGTTAGGACCGTATCTTTACCTAGAAATTGCTGATTTGTAATATATCCTATAGAATATAGACCTTCTGCTTTCATTGCTTCGACAATATCGACATGAAAACTATCTCCAGCTGGATAAACTATATCTATATTTTGTTCCATTTCTTGATTCCATAATGATAATGCCTTTTCACGATTATCTTCACTATTGCCAACAAATCTCTTAATAACGGTAATATTATTATTTACATATTTAGCTCCATCTTCAAAGCCCTTTACTTCTTCTTGACCACTATTGACAGCAATTATTCCGACACTATTTGTCTCTGTTATATGTCCTGCAACCATTCCTGCAAAAAAACCCATCGAATAATTTTCCAGATGCAAATTTGTGGTATTTTCTTTTATTGCTTGCTCCGTTCCATTTACACTGACAAAATGAATAGATGGAAATTCATCTCCTAAGTCATTAAAATATTCCACAAAATGATCTCCATGACCGAAAATTAAATTAACCCCTTTATTCTGGTATTCTTCTACTGCTCGCTTTGCCACTGTATAAGAGTCAATATATTCTTTATAATAAATATCACAATGATAACGATCTTGTATATTAAGTAATCCTTTATAAGCCTGTGTTCCCCATCCTTGGTCTGTTACTTTGCCTTCTACTAGCAGTCCTACCTTTGTTATTTCTCCTTTTTCTTCCACCTTCCCGCATGAAGACAAACAGAAAAGAAAGAAACAAATAAGAAAAAAAAGAAACAACAAGGTAATATCTTTTCCTCCCACCTGTTTTTCATTACGATTAGTAAAAATTACTTTCATCCAATATCTCCTAAACTACATCCAATTTCTATATATATGTTTACACCATTTGAAATGAAATTTTATAGATCATTACTGTTTATAGAAACTAATTGATAATGTTTTTTTTGTATTTCTAGATTATGTTTTACATTATTACTAGCTTTTACAAATCTCTTTTCTATGTTACTTCCTATATCCCTCTGTTCTATAATCGGCATCTTTTCCTCCCAGTTTAGTAGGTTTACACAGATTTGCCAATGTTCAGGTATCGTACTTTTGAACAATATATGTTTACTTGTAGAACTCTTGACATGTGTCACTACTTCTTTAACAACGTCCTCAACAAATATAGCATCAAATGGATACTCTAGACTATTTAATTTTACTTGTCTCTTTTCTTCTATTACTTGTTGGAAAAGAAAATCATTTGGTTGCCAGGGACCATATAAAGTTGGAAAGTACATTACTGTTATGTTTCTATCAAACATGCTTGTTTGTTCAAATATGGTTCCTTCCTTTTCCTTCAAAAACGAGATATTTGTTAACAAAACTATCTGTTTGTTTTTTAGTAAGTTTTCATTATCAACTATTTTTTGTTGAATTTGTGAGAATAAGTCTTTTGCCATTTTTAAAGTATATAAGTCAATATAAATCGTATCGATTTCTTCACATTGGAAAAGTTGTTCTAAGTCGTTCCAATCCTGTTCGATAAAATTGGCATTTCTTCCTATTTCCATCCTTTTTTCATCTACATATTCTACTTGGAGATTTGGCAATGGGATTCCAATCATTTCTTCTCCATCAATTAATAATTTGGAACAAAGATGGAAACCAAGAAATTGAAATGCTCCTAACACTAAAGCTTTCTTCATGATAAAAAGCCCCCTAAAACCTTCATATACATTTATATTATGCATAGAAAAATCAATTATTTCTTTGACTCGTATGTAAAACACACAAAAAAGGTGCTACTCCATTTTTTTTGGTTCTTGGATAGCACCTTTTATTATTTAAAGTGTCTTTTCGTTTTTTTTAAAAAAGGTCGTTATTTGTTTGGAGATAGCACTTCTCTTTTCTGGAAGTACATATGAAACAAAAATCGGTAAATTTTTTTCTTCCCAAGTAATGGAAGCCTTTTTTAGTTCGTTAGCTTGAAAATAGGATTTTCCATTTTGCAAAATATGAATGATTTTTGTTGGAGTATTCGTATCTTCTATATGAATTTCCTCTCTACTTTCCAGGAAATCAAGAAGTTCCTTTTGATTTGTATTAAAAGCATAACTAATCTCGTTTCTTAATTTCTTGAAAAAAAACTTATGCTCTTTTTCTTTTTCCAAATGGCTCTTCAATGAAAGAATGGGATTTAAAAGAACAACAGACCGTATATTGTCATTCATTTCCATCATTAATTTTATGGCGATAAGAGCACCCATACCTTCAGCAATTATATGAATACGTTGATTAAGAATTTCTGTTCTAATCACATACTCATATAGTCGTTTCGCTAATTTACAAGCCTTATCACTTCCCCAGTTTTTACCATAAAGATTCGAATAAAATACTGTATATCCTTCATTTAATAAGGAATCAATCAATAGTTTTTTTCCTTCATTTTGGTTCCAGTAACTATTAGACTCTGTTACAAAGTTCCGCTCATCCCCAATTATTAAGATACCGAAACCATTAGGTCGTGGAGAATAGTGTAGCATATTCCATTCGGTATCAAGCTGAAAGTTCCGGTTCTCCATCTTAAAAAACTCCTTTATTTACGATTTCCTTTTAATAATGTATGTCTCTTTTATTAAAATGTAAGGGAGTTTGCCTATGTTTAAGAAGAAATCTGGATTGGATGTTTCATTAAAGTTATGGGCTAGTTGATTCTATTTTATTGTTAAGAAGGCTGTATAATGAATGATAATGGAACATAAACTTAAATCATTGTGGCTATTTTATGTTGGAATAATTAATATGCAGGTGAGATTGCAGGGCGGTGGAGATTACTTAACTTGTTACTTGTTTATTACTGTTATACAAGATATTAAGGATTCATGAATCCTACTAATATCCGTTTATTAATTGACTGCAGTATGATAAGATGAATATAAATAAGTAGCTTTTAAAGAGGTGAATTCATTTGCGATACATAATGACAATTTTTTGGACATTTTTACTTTCACAGATGTTAGTATATGTGGTTGGTTCCATGAATGGGGTTGCTTTTAACTTCACAACAGGTCTTATCCTAACTGCAGTTTTTTCTGTGTTAGTGTTCATTATTTCAGCGATTATCCCAGAAGAGCCACAACAAGAAGGAACTCATTAATCTTTGGTGTAACTATTGGTGTTTAAATATATGCACTTCAATGCATATATTTAAACACCTTTTTTTACTTTTTGATAACTATTTTATTTTGCTCAACATCAATTTCTATACTGTCATGTTCTTTAATTTTCCCTGCAATGATTTCTCTTGCAAGAAGCGTTTCTACTGTTTTTTGAAGATATCGTCTTAAAGGTCTTGCACCAAAAACTGGATCAAAGCCGTTTTGAGCGATAAATTCCTTTGCAGCATTTGTCAGGCTAATAGAAATATGTTGATTAGCTAGTCTAGTTTGAAGATTTCTCATTAATTTTGCTACAATATCTGTAATATCAGCAAGGGATAATGGCTTAAATAGAATTACTTCGTCGATTCTATTTAAAAATTCTGGTCTGAAATGTCCTTTTAATTGATCCATTACTCCATCTCTTATATTTTGAGGAATTTCGTTTGCCTCTCCACTTTCTAATAAAAGATGCGAACCTAAATTAGATGTCATAATAATGACAGTATTTTTAAAATCAACCGTTCTTCCTCTAGAATCTGTAATTCTTCCATCATCTAAAACCTGTAAAAGAATATTAAATACTTCTGGATGTGCTTTTTCCACCTCATCCAATAACACAACAGAATACGGCTTTTTACGAATAGCCTCTGTTAATTGTCCTCCTTCTTCATAACCAACATAGCCAGGAGGGGCACCAATCAAACGGGATACTGCATGTTTTTCCATATACTCAGACATATCAATCCGAATCATCTGTTCTTCACTATCAAAAAGGCTTGCAGCTAATGCCTTAGCTAACTCTGTTTTCCCAACTCCAGTTGGCCCTAAAAATAAAAAGGATCCTATTGGTCTATTTGGGTCTTTGATTCCAGCTCTAGCTCTTAACACTGCATCACTAACAAGCTGTACAGCTTCTTGTTGTCCAACAACTCTTTCATGCAGAATTTGTTCTAAACGTAATAGCTTTTCTCGTTCTTTCTCTACTAATTTAGAAACCGGTATTCCAGTCCATCTTCCAACTATATTAGCAATTTCCTCTTCTGTTACTTCTTCTCTAAGGATTCGATCTTCTTGTTTACTTTTTGCATTTTCTTCTAATTCTTTAATTTCTTTTTCTAACTTTGGAATACTTCCATGTCTTAGTTCAGCAGCTTTGTTTAAATCATAATTATTCTCTGCATCTTCTAATTCTCTCTTTTTCTTTTCTAATTGTTCTTTTTTCTCATGTATAGTTTGAAGGGACTCTTTCTCCTGTTGCCATTTTGCCTTCAAAATGTTAGCTTGCTCCCTTAAATTTGCGAGCTCCTTTGTAAGGATAGCGAGCCTTTCTTGACTAACCGTATCTTCTTCTCCATTTAAAGCTGCCTCTTCTATTTCTAGTTGCATGATCTTTCTTGTTAATTCATCTATTTCAATCGGCATGGAATCAATTTCAGTACGAATCATCGCACAAGCTTCATCAATTAAATCAATCGCTTTATCAGGTAAGAAACGTTCCGTTATATATCGATCGGATAATGTTGCCGCCGCGATAATGGAGCGATCTTGAATATTAACGCCATGATGTATTTCGAATCTTTCTTTTAATCCTCTTAAAATAGCGATGGTATCTTCAACAGTTGGTTCTGAAACAAGTACTTGTTGAAAACGTCTTTCTAATGCAGGGTCCTTTTCAATATACTGACGATGCTCATCAAGTGTAGTCGCTCCTATACAGTGCAGTTCACCTCTTGCTAACATAGGTTTCAACATATTTCCAGCATCCATTGCTCCATCTGTTTTACCTGCGCCAACAATCGTATGCAATTCATCAATGAATAGAATAATTCTGCCTTCACTATTTTTCACTTCTTGTAAAACTGCTTTCAGTCTTTCTTCAAATTCTCCTCTAAACTTCGCTCCTGCCACGAGTGATCCCATATCTAAAGAAAAAATAGTTTTATCTTTCAACCCTTCAGGAACATCTTTTCTAACAATTCTTTGAGCTAAGCCTTCTACAATAGCTGTCTTACCAACACCAGGCTCTCCAATTAAAACAGGATTATTCTTCGTTTTTCTAGATAGGATTCGAATAACATTTCTAATTTCTGTGTCCCTTCCAATGACTGGGTCCACTTTTCCTGCTTTAACATCTTCGACAAGGTCTCTTCCGTATTTTTGTAAGACTTCATAAGTTGCTTCTGGATTTTTTGAAGTCACTTTTTGCGCCCCCCTTATTGTTTTAAGTACTTTCCATATTTCTTCATAAGAAATATTCTCTTCTCGAAAGATTTGATATATAGTTGTTTTTTCTACTTTAGCCCCAGCAAGAATTAAATGCTCTACTGAAACATATTCATCTTCTAACAATAGCCTTTCTTCGTCTGCTTTCATGAACAATTGCTGTACATTATTTGTTATATAAACAGTGTCTCCCCCGGAACCACTTACTGTAACCTGAGGCTTTTTTCTTAATTCCTTTTTTAACCTATCCATTATATTGCTTGGATCTTTTTCTAATTTATTTAGGAGAGAAGTAAATAAACTATCCTGTTGATTTAGAATTGCAAGAAATAAATGGCTATCATCTACATCTTGATGATTTTCATTTCTAGCGAGCGTTTGTGCTTCTGCTATTGCTAATTGTACTCTTTCTGTCATCTGCTCAACATTCATTTCACAAAACTCCCTCTTTGACCTTTTTTGACCTTTAGTTTAATTATAGTATATTTGTTACATATGTAAAGAGATGTCTCAAAGATTTACCTCTTAGGGACCTATTCCTTCCTTCTGAGATAAAAAATCTTTAAGACATCCCTAAAAAAGCGTTGATGCTTTATAAAGACGTTTATAAATGATACAAATCAATTACAACCATTAAGGTTTTCTTTGATATGTCCACAAACGATTATGGTTCGATGTTTCTGGAAAACGGTCTCCCGCTTTCAATCTTAACTTTTGTGGGTTATTTACATTACTTCCTGTTTCACCAATCTCAATATATAATCCATTGTTTGGTGCCTTTTGACCTGGACGAAACTGTCTATTTTGTCCCAAAATAAGCTCCTCCTTCTAGTCAATCGAGAATTAGAGGCTAAGTAAATGAAATTACTTAACTGCCTATTAGTATTGCCTTTTTCTGATTCTACATTACGGAAAATAATGACTAATAAAGTAAAAAGAAACTGTAGATAACATAGAATCTACAGTTTCTCTTCCATAAATAGATTATTTTAAAATTTCTACTAGTAATGCTTTTTGAGCATGCAGACGGTTTCCAGCTTGTTGGAACACATAGGAATGGTTACCATCTATAATATCAGCAGTTACCTCTTCCTCACGATGTGCTGGTAAGCAGTGTAGGAATATATAATCATCTTTTGCATGATTAGCTAGTTCAGCGTTAATTTGAAAACCTTCAAAATCTTTAAGACGCTGTTCATTTTCAGCTTCCTGCCCCATACTGGTCCAAACATCAGCGTAAATGGCATCCGCTTGTTGAACTGCTTCTACAGGATTGTTTGTAATAAAAATCTCACTACCACTCTCTTTTGCAAAACTTTGAGCTAATTGTACTACCTTCTCATTCGGCTCATAATTTTTTGGTGAAGCAACTGAAATATCTATACCAACTTTTGCACATGCTATAAGTAATGAATGTGCAACGTTATTACCATCGCCAACATAAGCAAGTTTAAGGCCTTGTAATGTTCCTTTTACTTCAAGTAAAGTAAGTAAATCTGCTAACGCTTGGCATGGATGATAAAGATCTGTTAATCCATTGATAACTGGAATACTAGCATGTTCAGCTAGTTCCTCTACTGTATCATGAGAAAAAGTTCTTATCATAATGGCATCCACATATTGTGATAGTACTTTAGCGGTATCTGCTATTGGTTCCCCTCTCCCAATTTGAAGATCACGGCTATTCAAATAAAGTGCATGACCTCCTAATTGAAGCATTCCTGCTTCAAATGATACTCTAGTTCTTGTAGATGATTTTTCAAAAATCATTCCTAGAGTTTTCCCTTTTAATGGAGCAACTATTTCACCATTTAAATGTGCTTCTTTTAATGTTTTAGCTTTCTCCACTAATTCAATTATTGTTTCTTTCGGATAATCTGCTAATGTTAATAAGTCTTTTCCTTTTAAATCAAGTTGTGATGCAACCGTCATACCGTACTCACTCCCGTTGTTAATGTTTGATGCCAATCCTGGATAGAATGAACAGTAAAATCATTTACTTTCAGCGAAGTTATAAATGCTTCTACACTTTCTTTCTGTGTAAATGTTAATATTCGATTTCTAGTCGCTAATTCTCGATAATACTTATCTTTTACTGTTTCTGTGTGACTGAAAAATGCAACCGTTTGTTTATCTTTTAATAATGTCTCGATATTATCTTCATTAGCTACTTTAATCAAAAGATTAACCTGACTCGCCAATACTTCTATATCTTGGACATCATCTAATGTCTTAACAACTAATTGAATCTGTTCTAAGTTGACCTTCTTAAAAGATGGATGGAATACTTTCTTTAATGCCTCTTCCTTTGTCATTGCTAAAGCAATTCCTTCCCCTGTTGAGCGCATTTCCGGACCAACTTTTGAATCTAACCCTTTTAATGCATAATTAGAGTACACAGGATATTTTATACAAGTGAATGGAATATCCTCTGTAAATTGCTTTTCCTCTGCAGTTAGTGAGTATTTCCCAAGCAATATTTTTGTCGCAATTTGTACTAAAGGTACACCTGTAACTTTGCTTACAATCGGAACAGTTCTACTTGCGCGAGGATTCACTTCCAATACATATACATCTTCTTTATTAATAATGTATTGAATGTTCATTAATCCTTTATAACCTGTATTTCTAACAATTTTCTTTGCGTAATCTAACATTTTTTCTTTAACATTGGATGAAAGATGTTTCGCTGGTAATATCGATAAACTATCACCTGAATGGACGCCTGTTTTCTCGATATGTTCCATAATAGCTGGAACACATATATCTATACCATCAGTTGCTAAATCTAGTTCCGCTTCAGAAGCCTCCATAAATTGATCAACAAGAACAGGATATGGAACATCTGTCTGCAAATAGTTATTTAATTCACTCTCATTCTTAATTCGCTCCATTCCTTTTCCACCAATAACATAGGAAGGACGAATTAATACAGGATAGTTTAATGTTTGAACAGATTCAATAACTTGTTGCTGATTTTCAGCTATCGTCCCTTGAATATGAGGTATTTCCTCTTCT
The DNA here is from genome assembly GCA_035556015.1 of Niallia sp. GTDB lineage: Bacteria > Bacillota > Bacilli > Bacillales > Cytobacillaceae > Niallia. The sequence goes on from DATMFU010000236.1 coordinate 8,720, forward strand.
TCTAATAGTTGATAAAATAAGTCTCTATCTTCTAATACATCAATTGTTTCACTTGGTGTTCCTAAAATATTTACACCATATTCTTCTAAACCTTTTGCTACATTAATTGCAGTCTGTCCGCCTAATTGGACAATAACATCTTGAATATTTTCGGTTTCAATCACATTCATGATATCCTCGATAACAAGTGGCTCGAAATAAAGTCGATCGGCTGTAGCAAAATCGGTACTTACAGTTTCTGGGTTATTATTAATAATGATTGTTTCTATTCCTTCGTCTTTCAGAGCATATACTCCATGAACAGAACAATAATCAAACTCTACTCCTTGCCCAATTCGGATTGGACCACTTCCAATAACAAGGACTTTTCTATTGCTACTAAATTTCTGTTCATTTTCTCCGTAATAGCTGGAATAATAATAATTGGTTTTGGCTTCAAATTCTGCTGCACATGTATCCA